>NZ_JBHUZM010000009.1:0-125441 GCF_042667665.1 Streptomyces sp. NPDC057307
GTCACGCCCCGTGCGTGACGGCGGACCGCTTGTGTGCCGGCTTCGGGTGTGACCGAGAACGGACCGCTAATTTCCGTTTCAGCTCGCTCTCTTGGCGGGCGATCAGTAGCCTCGGCTCGAACACCGGCCATGTAGACGGCCGTTCCCCCGTGGCGACTTGTTGGAGATCTCGATGGAGCGTCCCGCCTGGGTACCGCAGGGCATCGACATATCGGTGCCGAGCGTTTCCCGTATTTATGACTACTATTTGGGCGGTTCGCACAATTTCGAAGTGGACAGGGAAGCGGCTCGTAAGGCAATGGAGTTCACGCCGGGCCTTCCCAAGATCATGCAGGCGAACCGGGCGTTCATGCGCCGCGCGGTGCGTTTCGCCATCGGCGAGGGCGTGACCCAGTTCCTCGACATCGGCTCCGGCATTCCGACGTTCGGCAACGTCCACGAGGTCGCCCAGGCCGCCGACCCGGACGCCAAGGTCGTGTACGTCGACCACGATCCGGTCGCCGTGGCGCACAGCAAGGCGGTCCTGGACGGCAACGACAACGCCACCATCGTGGCCGCCGACCTCCGCGCGCCCCGGCAGATCCTCGACAGCCCCGAGGCCCGGCGGCTGCTCGACCTGGACCGGCCTGTCGGTCTGCTGCTGGTCTCCGTCCTGCACTTCCTGGAGGACGAGGACAAACCCTTCGCGGCGGTGGCCGAGTTGACCGAGGCCCTTGCCCCCGGCAGTGTCATCGTCGTGTGCCACGCCGCGTACGCGGGCATCCCGCTGCCCCAGGAACAGGTCGCCGGCACGGTCGGCGTCTACAAGGACATCCGCAACCCGCTGGTCATGCGGACGCGCGAGGAGATCGCCGGGTTCTTCGACGGCTACGAGCTGGTCGACCCCGGACTGGTGCCCATGGGCCACTGGCGTCCCGAGAACCCCGGCGGCCAGGAGGACCCGTACGCCTTGTCGGGCATCGCCGGTGTGGGGCGCAAGGCGTGATGGTGCCGGCGGAGGTTCCCGACGCCCCGGCGGAACCGGACGGACTGGAGGACCGGCTCAGACGCTTCGCGACGATCTGGAGCCGTGCGATCTTCCCGGCGACGGCCACGTCACTGACCCGGTCCGAGTTCGAGCAGCATCTGCTGCCCCTGGCCCGCCGGTTGACGGACGCTCTGCACGACAAGATCTTCGACGCCGCGCCCGCGCACGGCGTCGGAGCGGCGCTGGTGGCCGCGCACTGCACGGACCCGGACGCGCTCGCCCGCTCCCTCGGAGTCGTCGACGCGTATCTGGTGCTGTACTGCGGCGCTGCGGCCGATCCGGCGGGTGACCTCGCCGCCGAGGAGCTGCGGGCGCGCTCCGCCCGGCTCCAGCACGCGTTCGCCGCCGGGTTCGCCCAGGCGCTGCGTGAACGCACCCTCGCCGAGCAGGAGGCCATCGCGCGCTCCGCGCTCGCGGCACGCGGCGCCGCCGAGGACGCGCTGCACGCCACGGAGGCCCGGTTCCGCGCGGTGTTCGAGGGCGCGGCGATCGGCATCGGCATCGCCGATCTCGACGGCCATGTGCTGGAGGTCAACGACACCCTCACCCAGATGTTCGGCGGCCTGGAGCACCACGTCCGCAGCAGGAACGTCAGCGAGTGGGTGCACCCCGACGACGCACCGCACGTGTGGGGGATGTACAGCGAGTTGATACGGGGCGAGCGGGAGAACTTCCGTACGGAGAAGGCGTTCTTCCGCAACGACGGCACGGCCCTGTGGACCAATCTGACGGTCTCGCTGCTGCGGGACGCCGACGGAGTGCCGCAGTACCAACTGGCGCTGCTGGAGGACACCACCGAGCGGCGGCTGCTCAATCTGCGGCTGCGCTACGAGGCGACCCACGACGCCCTCACCGGACTGCCCAACCGGACGCTGTTCTTCGAACGTCTGGAGAAGGCGCTCGCCCCCGCCAGGGAGACGTCGCAGGACAGCACGAAGGACGGCGCCAGGGGAAGCGGGAAGGACGGCGCGAAAGGCGGCGGGAAGGACAGCGCGAAGGGCGGCGCGAAGGACGCTGCCAAGGGCGGCGCGAAGGGAGCGGCGCCCTCGGGCCGGCCGGCCCGCTTCGGCCTCTGCTACCTCGATCTCGACGGTTTCAAGGCCATCAACGACAGCCTCGGCCACTCCGCGGGTGACCGGATGCTGGTCGAGGTCGCCGACCGGCTCCAGAGCTGCGCTACGGCGCCCGGCGAGATGGTCGCCAGGCTCGGCGGCGACGAGTTCGTGGCGCTGACCACCGGACCCGACACCCAGCGCGAGGTCGCCGACCTCGCGTCGCGGATACTCGGCGTGCTGGCCACCCCGATCAGCCTGGACGGCCGCGAGTTCACCGTCCGGGGCAGCATCGGCATCGTGGAGGGCAAGGCGGGCGAGTCCACCGCCGCCGAGGTCCTGCGCAGCGCCGACATCACCATGTACCGGGCCAAGTCGGCGGGCGGCAACCGGTTCGAGCACGCCGACGCCGAGGCCGACGCCCGCGCCATCACCCGGCACGGGCTCACCACGTCGCTGCCGACCGCCCTGGAGCGCGGCGAGTTCTTCATCGAGTACCAGCCGCTGGTGCATCTCGCCGACGGCACGGTGCACGGCGCCGAGGCGCTGGTGCGCTGGAGCCATCCGACACACGGGGTGCTCGGCCCGGACCGGTTCATCCCGCTTGCCGAGCACACCGGGCTGATCGTGCCGCTCGGGCGCTGGGTGCTGGAACAGTCCGTGACGCAGGCCCGCGCGTGGCAGGAGGAGCTGGCGGCCGGCACGTTCGCGGGTCCGCTGCGGATCAACGTGAACCTCTCGCCCGCCCAACTGCACCACCCCGGCCTCGTCGCCGACACGGTGGAGGTGCTGGAGCGGGTCGGCCTCGCGCCGGGCTCGCTCTGCCTGGAGGTCACCGAGTCGGCGCTGATCGGCGCGGACGAGGATCTGCTCAAGCCGCTGCGGCAGCTCGCCGAGATGGGCGTCGACATCGCGCTCGACGACTTCGGTACCGGCTACTCGAACCTGGCGAATCTGCGCAGGCTGCCGGTGAGCGTGCTCAAGCTGGACCGTTCCTTCACCCAGGGCATGCAGCAGCACCCGGCCGACCCGGTCGACCTCAAGATCGTCGAGGGGATCGTCTCCCTGGCGCACGGTCTGGAACTGGCCGTCACGGTCGAGGGCGTGGAGACAGGGGCGCAGGCGGAGCATCTGCGAAGGCTGGGCTGCGACACGGCGCAGGGCTGGTACTACGCGCGTCCGGGCCCGCCGGAGATGCTGCACACCCTGTCCCTGGCCGACGCGGTCTGAGGCAGTCCGGAACAGGCGGCCGGCCCGTGCCCGGCCGCCTGCCGCGCTACGCGCGTCGCGCCACTCCCGCCGCCCCCGCCGTACGGTTCCGGGCCCGGGTGCTGAACAGCACCTTCTGCAGTTCGCGCGCGGCGCGCGGGGGCGCGACGTCGCTGCGGTGGGCGAGCGCGATCGTGCGGCGCAGCCCCGGCGGCGCCAGCGGTGTCACCCGCAGATCGCGCCCCGCCTGCTCCGCGACCATGCTCGGCACCACCGCCACCCCGAGACCGGCCCGTACGAAGCCGAGTACGGCGTCCATCTCGCCGCCCTCGACCGTGAACGTCGGCTCGAACCCCTCGGCCCGGCAGGCGGCGACGGTCAGCTCCCGCAGGTCGTAACCGTGCCGGAACATGACCAGCTGTTCGTGCCGGAGGTCGGAGATCCGCACCGGCCTGCGCGGTCCCGGCGTCGCCGCCGACGAGACCACCACCAGGTCCTCGTGCAGCAGCTCGACCGTCGTCAGGGCCGGCGAGGGCGTCGGCAGCGGCAGTACCACCAGGGCGAAGTCGAGCGCGCCACGCGCCAGTTCGCGTACGAGATCGTGCGAGCCGCTCTCCTCGATCAGCAGCTCGATGCCCGGATGCTGATCGTGGAAGGCGCGCAGGACCTCCGGGAGCAGCCCCGTGCAGAGGCTGGGCGGCGCGCCCAGCCGGACCCGGCCACGCCGCAGCTGCACCAGCTCCTGCACCTCGTGGCGCGCGGTCTCCGCGTCGGCGAGGATCCGCCGGGCCGTCGGCAGCAGGGCCTCGCCCGCGTCGGTGAGCGCGACATTGCCCCGGGCCCGGCCGAACAGCTCGGCGCCCAGCTCGTTCTCCAGGGCCCGGATCTGCTGCGAGAGCGAGGGCTGCGAGACATGCACCCGCTCGGCGGCCCGGGTGAAGTGCAGGGTCTCCGCGACGGCGACGAAATAGACGAGCTGCTGGAACTGCATGCGCCCATGATAGGCACCACGATAGGCAGAGCCTATGGACATGAGCCGAACCATGTCTTGGACCTCTCGGTGTTGCCCGGCTTAGCGTGCGTGTCATGGCTCTGGCAACGCGTACGGACAAACGGGCGGACCGGAAGGCCGGTGAACCGGGCGGCGGGCGCCCCGGCAAGCGGCCCTCCGTGCTCGGCACCCTCTGGGGCTCCACGGTCGGCAAGAAGGCCGTCATGGCCGTCAGCGGCCTGATCCTCCTCGGCTATCTCGCCGCGCATCTGCTGGGCAACCTCAAGATCTTCTTCGGCCCCGGCGAGTTCAACGAGTACGGACACTGGCTGCGCACCATGGGCGCCCCCGTCCTGCACTCCGAGTGGGCCCTGTGGATCGTGCGCGTCGTACTGCTCGCCGCCGTCGTCCTGCACGGCGTCTGCGCGTACCAGCTCAGCCGCCGAGACATCGCCGCCCGCCCCACCGCCTACGTACACAAGCGCCGCCGCGCCAGCTACGCCACCCGCACCATGCGCTGGGGCGGGATCATCCTGGTGCTGTTCATCATCTGGCACCTGCTCGACCTCACGACGCTCACCGTCAACGAGAACGCCCAGCCGGGTCACCCGTACGAGAATGTCGTCGCCACGTTCTCCACCTGGTACGGCAACGTCATCTACATCACCGCGATGCTCGCCCTCGGACTGCACGTCCGGCACGGCTTCTGGAGCGCCGCACAGACCCTCGGCATGGGCAGCGCCACCCGTGACCGGGTTCTGAAGATCATGGCCAACGGCCTCGCCCTGGTGCTGACCGCCGGCTTCATCTCCCTGCCCGTAGGCGTCATGACCGGAGTGGTGAGCTGACATGGACGACCTCCTCCCGCCCACGTACACCGACTACACGACCGGCGACCCCCTCGCCGACACCAAGGCCCCGGCCGGGCCCGTCGCCGACCGCTGGGACACCCGCCGCTTCGAGGCCAAGCTGGTCAACCCGGCCAACCGCCGCAAGCACACCGTCATCGTCGTCGGCACCGGACTCGCGGGCGGCGCCGCCGGCGCCACGCTCGCCGAACAGGGCTACCACGTCGTCCAGTTCTGCTACCAGGACTCACCGCGCCGCGCCCACTCCATCGCCGCCCAGGGCGGCATCAACGCCGCGAAGAACTACCGCAACGACGGCGACTCCATCCACCGTCTCTTCTACGACACCGTCAAGGGCGGCGACTTCAGGGCCCGCGAGTCCAACGTCCACCGGCTCGCCCAGATCTCCGTCGAGATCATCGACCAGTGCGTCGCCCAGGGCGTGCCCTTCGCCCGCGAGTACGGCGGCCTCCTCGACACCCGCTCCTTCGGCGGCGTCCAGGTCTCCCGCACCTTCTACGCGCGCGGCCAGACCGGCCAGCAACTGCTCCTCGGCGCCTACCAGGCGCTGTCCCGGCAGATCGCGGCCGGCACCGTCGAGATGCACCCGCGCACCGAGATGCTCGACCTGATCGTCGTCGACGGCCGGGCGCGCGGCATCGTCGCCCGCGACCTGATCTCCGGCAAGGTCTCCACGTACTTCGCCGACGCCGTCGTCCTCGCGTCCGGCGGCTACGGCAACGTGTTCTACCTCTCCACCAACGCCAAGAACAGCAACGCCACCGCCGTCTGGCGCGCCCACCGGCGCGGCGCGCACTTCGCCAACCCCTGCTTCACCCAGATCCACCCCACCTGCATCCCGCGCTCGGGCGACCACCAGTCCAAGCTCACGCTGATGAGCGAGTCGCTGCGCAACGACGGCCGCATCTGGGTCCCGAAGGCACACGGCGACACCCGCCCGCCCGCCGAGATCCCCGAGGACGAGCGCGACTACTACCTGGAGCGGATCTACCCCTCCTTCGGCAACCTCGTGCCGCGCGACATCGCCTCGCGCGCCGCGAAGAACGTCTGCGACGAGGGCCGCGGCGTCGGCCCCGGCGGCCAGGGCGTCTACCTCGACTTCGCCGACGCGATCCGCCGGCTCGGCCGGGGGGCGGTCGAGGAGAAGTACGGCAACCTCTTCGAGATGTACGAGCGCATCACCGCCGAGGACCCGTACCAGGTGCCGATGCGCATCTACCCGGCGATCCACTACACGATGGGCGGACTCTGGGTCGACTACGACCTCCAGACGACCGTGCCCGGACTGTTCGCGATCGGCGAGGCCAACTTCTCCGACCACGGCGCCAACCGGCTCGGCGCGTCCGCCCTCATGCAGGGCCTCGCCGACGGCTACTTCGTACTGCCCTCCACCATCAACGACTACCTCGCCCGCAACCCGCACCAGGACACGGTCGACGACAGCCACCCGGCGGTCGCCGAGGCCGTCGCCGACACCGAGGACCGGCTGCGGCTGCTCCTCGCCGTCGACGGCGACCGCACCCCCGACTCCTTCCACCGGGAGATCGGTGAACTCCTCTGGGAGCACTGCGGCATGGCCCGCAGCGAGATCGGACTGCGCAAGGCGCTGAGCCGGATCCCGGAGATCCGCGAGGAGTTCTGGCGCCGGATCAAGGTGCCGGGCACCGGCGAGGAGTTCAACCAGTCGCTGGAGAAGGCCAATCGCATCGTCGACTACCTGGAACTGGCCGAGCTGATGTGCCTCGACGCACTGCACCGCGCCGAGTCCTGCGGCGGCCACTTCCGCGAGGAGTCCCAGACCGACGGCGGCGAGGCGGAACGGCGCGACGACGCCTTCTCTTACGCGGCCGCCTGGGAGTTCGCCGGCACCGGCGAGGCGCCCGTCCTGCACAAGGAAGACCTCGTCTTCGAGTACGTCCACCCCACCCAGCGGAGCTACGCATGAGGCTCACCCTGCGCGTCTGGCGGCAGAGCGCCGCCGACGCCACCGGCGCCATGGTCACGTACGACATCGACGGCATCTCCGAGGACATGTCGTTCCTGGAGATGCTGGACTCGCTCAACGAGCAGCTGATCCTCGAAGGCGACGACCCGGTCGCCTTCGACCACGATTGCCGCGAAGGCATCTGCGGCGCCTGCGGCGTCGTCATCAACGGCGACGCCCACGGCCCCGAACGCACCACCACCTGCCAGCTCCACATGCGGCACTTCACCGACGGCGACACGATCGACGTCGAGCCGTGGCGGGCGGGCGCGTTCCCCGTCGTCAAGGACCTGGTCGTGGACCGGTCGGCCTTCGACCGGATCATCGGCTCCGGCGGCTACATCAGCGCCCCCACCGGCTCCGCCCCCGAGGCCCACGCCACGCCCGTACCGAAGGCGGACGCCGACTTCGCGTTCGAGCAC
Source organism: Streptomyces sp. NPDC057307 (assembly GCF_042667665.1). Taxonomy (NCBI): domain Bacteria; kingdom Bacillati; phylum Actinomycetota; class Actinomycetes; order Kitasatosporales; family Streptomycetaceae; genus Streptomyces; species Streptomyces sp. NPDC057307. Next base: position 7,555 of record NZ_JBHUZM010000009.1, read on the forward strand.
GCCGAGTGCATCGGCTGCGGCGCGTGCGTGGCCGCGTGCCCCAACGGCTCGGCGATGCTCTTCACCTCGGCCAAGGTCAACCACCTCAACGTCCTCCCGCAGGGCGCGCCCGAGCGGGAGACCCGCGTCCTGGACATGGTCGCCACGATGGACGACGAGGGCTTCGGCGGCTGCACCCTGGCCGGCGAGTGCGCGACGGCCTGCCCCAAGGGCATCCCGCTCCCGTCGATCACGGCGATGAACAAGGAGTGGCTACGGGCGACGCGCAAGGTGGCGCGCTAGGACCTGTCTTCAAAGTAGCGCCGTCCGCCCGTAGGGCGGGGCCTGTGGCGTCTGGTGCGGTGCATCGCAAGGCGGAGGATGGGCCTCGTACTGGGCGTACTTGGTCGACTCCGACAACGCAGGGGGCACCTCCCGTGGCCCCCTAGGGCCTACGGGGGAGAGGTGCCGTGCCAGGCGTCGCAGGCCAGGCGGGACTTTGAAGACAGGGCCTAGGTCCGGTCCGGTACAGGGGTCAGCCCCGCGACCCTTGCCAGGCGGGTGAACGAGTCCAGGAGGGCGTCGCGGTCGTACGTGCTCGTCGTTACCAGTACCTCGTCGGCGTCGGTCTCCTTGATCACCGACTCCAGGGCGTCGGCGACCTGGTCCTCGGTGCCCTGGACATGGCCGCGCAGTCCCGACTCGTAGAACTCCCGTTCCTTCGCGGTCATCGCCAGTGTCTCGATCCGGTCGGCGGGCGCGAGCGGCGGGAAGACGCCTCGGGTACGGGAGTGGGCCATCGACCAGGCTTCGGGTATCAGCAGCCGGCGGGCGTCCTCCTCGGTCGCGGCGACCGCGACCGTCCCCGCGATGATCACCCGCGGGCGGTCCGACCAGGCGGACGGGCGGAAGCTGTCGCGGTAGCGCTCCACGGCCCGCAGCATGCGGTCACGGCCGCGCAGGTCGCCGACGACCATGGGCAGACCGGCCGCCGCGGCGATCTCGGCACCCTCGCCCATGGCCAGGACGTACGGCTCCGGCCGCAGGCCCTCGGCGGGCAGGGCGTGGACCTGTGGGTAGAGGCTCTGGTCGCCGGTGAACCAGCCGAGCAGTTCCCCGATGCGTTCGGCGAAGTCCTCGGTGTCGTGCTTGTCCTTGCCGAGCGCCCGCCGTATCCCGTCCGTGAAACCCACGGAGCGCCCCAGACCCATGTCGATCCGGCCGGGGAACAGCGATTCCAGCACCCCGAACTGCTCCGCCACGACGAGCGGCCGGTGGTTGGGGAGCATCACTCCTCCCGTACCGACGCGGATCGTGGACGTCGCCGCGGCCACGGCCGCCGCCAGGACCGTGGGCGCCGAGCCCGCGACACCGGGCACGCTGTGGTGCTCCGAGACCCAGAACCGGTGGTAGCCGAGCGCCTCCAGCCGTCGCGCGAAGCGCACGCTGTCGCGCAGTGCCTCGGCGGCGTCCTGGCCCTCACGGGTACGGGAGCGGTCGAGTACGGAGAATCGGGTGTTCGCGATCGTGGACGTCACCTCTCGTTCAACAGCGGCACGGCGCGAGGATTCCCCGGACCCTCTCTAGGCTGGCCGTGTGACGGACAACAGGCGTGCGACGGACAACAGCAGACCACTGGCCGTATTCGATCTGGACGGGACGCTCGCCGAGACCGCGCACCGTCAGCACTTCCTGGAGCGCAGGCCGAAGGACTGGGCCGGCTTCTTCGCGGCGGCGGGCGACGACACTCCGCTGGCCGAAGGGGTCGCGCTGGCGTCGAAGAGCGCCGAGGAGTGCGAGGTCGTCTATCTCACCGGCCGTCCCGAGCGCTGCCGTAAGGACACCCTTGCGTGGCTGGCGGCGAACGGCCTCCCCGACGGACGGGTGTTCATGCGCCGCAACGACGACAGACGGCCCGCCCGTACGACGAAGGTGGAGCGGCTCGGCAAGCTGGCCGCGGGCCGGGAGATCCGCATGCTCGTGGACGACGACGAGTTGGTGTGCGACGCGGTCGAGCGCGCGGGCTTCCGTGTCGTACGCGCTCGCTGGGCGAGCACCTCGCAGGCGCTGAAGGACGGGCAGGAGCGCGAGGGGCGCACCTGACGGCGGCCTCTCGCGGGTCCGGACGGCCTGGTGGGCCGGGGTCAGCCCGCCGTGTCGCCGTCCTCCAGGCGGAAACCGACCTTGAGCCCGACCTGGTAGTGCTCGACCTGACCGTCGACGATATGGCCGCGGACCTGCGTCACCTCAAACCAGTCCAGCCCCCGGAGGGTCTGGGACGCCCGGCCGATGCCGTTGCGGATGGCCTCGTCGACGCCGACCTCTGAGGTGCCGTAGATCTCGGTGACCCGGTAGGTGTGGTTGCTCATGGGGGGCGTTCTCCTCTTCGCGCGGTCGCGGTGTCACTCCACCGTGCCCCACCGCGCGGCGCCGCGCGCGACAGGAGAAGGGCACGACGGAGGCCCCGTGAGGGGCCTCGGGGCTTGACCGGTTCGTTGGTCCATACCAAAATCGCGCGAATACCCGTGCGAGCGCTCCGTGCTTCCCCCACGTCGGGTTCACTCTTTCGTGCCGCACGCCAGAAGGTGACCTACGTGAGAAACCGCTTCCTTGCCAGCTCCGCCGTATTCGCGTCCTCCCTCGCGCTCGTGGGATGCGGAATGCTCCCAGGCGGGGACGACAAGGTCATCACCATCTGGCTCATGAAGGACAGCGTCTCCAACGGGTATCTGGAACGGTTCACCGAGGCGTACGAGAAGGAGAACCCCTCGGTCCGGCTGGAGGTCGAGATCCAGGAGTGGACCGGGATCGGCAAGAAGGTGATGGCCGCGCTGGAGGCCGACGACTCGCCGGACATCATCGAGGTCGGCAACACTCAGGTCGCGCAGTACGCGGAGAGCGACGGCCTGCGGGACCTCACCCTGGAATCCGTACGGGACCTGGGAAGTGAGGACTGGCTGCCCGGTCTCGCCGAGCCCGGCAGCATCAACGGCTCGCAGTTCGGCATCCCTTGGTACGCCGCCAACCGCGTCGTCATCTACAACAAGGACCTCTTCGCCGAGGCGGGCATCGACGAACTGCCCAAGACCCGCGCCGAATGGCTGGACATCACCGCCCAACTCGACCAGGGATCCCAGCAGGGCATCTATCTGGCCGGTCAGGACTGGTACACCCTCTCCGGCTTCATCTGGGACGAGGGCGGCGAGCTGGCCGTCGAGGCGGGGGGTGAGTGGGAGGGGCGGCTCGACACCCCCGAGGCGATCAAGGGCATGAAGTTCTACAAGGAGTTGCAGGCGCTCGGCGACGGGCCCAAGGACTCCGACGAGGTCAAGCCCGAGCAGGAGGGCGAGTTCGCCAAGGGCGACATCGCGCAGATCATCGACACCCCCAACTCCGCCGTCCAGATCGAGGAGAAGAACCCCGACCTCAAGGGCAAGCTCGGCTTCTTCCCGCTCCCCGGCAAGACCGCCGGGGCGCCCGGCGCCGTCTTCACCGGCGGCTCCGACCTTATTGTCCCCAAGAACTCCTCGCACCGGTCGGCGGCGGTCGAGGTGGTCAAGGCGCTGGCCGGCGAGAAGTGGCAGACGGAGCTGGCCAAGACCATGAGCTACGTGCCGAACAAGACGACGCTCGCGGACGTCATCGAGGGCCAGGAAGCCACGGCCGCGATGGCGGCGGGCGCCGCGCAGGGGCGGGCGACGCCCAACTCGCCGAAGTGGGCCAACGTCGAGCTGGACAACCCGATCAAGCCGTACATGACGGCGGTCCTCCAGGGTGAGGACCCGAAGACCGCGGCCGAGGCGGCCGTCGCGAAGATCACGGCGGCCCTGCGGTAGGTTTCCGGCCGGGTCCTGAGCCTGAGCCGGGTTCTGAGCCGGGTCCGGGTCCGGGGCCTCGTTCGCGAACGGGTTCTTTACCAACGCGTTACCAGTCGGTTCCGGCCATTCAGCCGTCTCACATCCCCGCTCCGCCGGGCTGTCATGTCGAATCCAGCCGGTCACGGAAGAAACAAGGTGCCGGGTCGCCGCGCCAGCGGCGTCCCACCACCGCTCGTTCTTCCGTCCGGCACAGGAGACCGCTATGTCCGCCTCGCCCGCCGTGATCCCCGCCACCCTCCCCGCCCCCGCTGTCCTCCCCGCGCAGCTCCCCCACCTCACCGCCGCCCCCGTCCCCGCAGTCGCCCCCATCCCCGCCCCCGCCGTCGTCCCCGCCCCCGACCAGCGCTATCTCGTCTCCCTCGCCCGTGACCAGGAGGACGTACGCGCCGCCCAGCGCCTGCGCCACATGGTCTTCGCCGGCGAGATGGGCGCCCTGGTCGACGGGCCCGAGCCCGGCCTCGACGGCGACGCCTTCGACGCCTACTGCGACCACCTGCTGGTACGCGAGGCCGAGACCGGCGAGGTCGTGGGGACGTACCGACTGCTGCCGCCCGACCGCGCCCGCGCCGCCGGACGGCTGTACTCCGAGAGCGAGTTCGACCTCCAGAGGCTCGACCACATACGCGACGACCTCGTGGAGGTCGGCCGCTCCTGCGTCCACCCCCTGCACCGCAACGGCGCCGTCATCGCCCTGATCTGGGCCGGACTCGCCCGCTACATGACCCGCACCGGACACAACTGGATGGCGGGCTGCTGCTCCCTCCCGCTGAGCGACGGCGGCGCCCTCGCCTCGGCGACCTGGCACACCGTCAAGGACCGGAATCTCGCGCCGGAGGAGTACTGGGTCACCCCGCACCGCCTCTGGACCCCGGGCAGCGCCACCGTGCCCGCCGCACGCGCCGAACTCCCCGCGCTGCTCCGCGGCTATCTGCGGCTCGGCGCCTGGGTCTGCGGCGCGCCCGCGCACGACCCGGAGTTCGGGGTCGCCGACCTGTACGTCCTGCTCTCGCTGCGCCGCACCAACCCGCGCTACCTGCGGCACTTCCTCTCACTCGCCCCGGCGCGATGAGCGCCTGGCTGCCCACGGCGCCCTGCACCCCGCAGTTCTGCGTTCCCCGGTCCCAGGACCTGCGCCGGGGCACGGTCGCCGCGGGCGTACGGCTGCTGGCCGGTCTCTGCGCCGTCGTCCTCGGGATCCTGCTTCTCCCGTTGGCCGCCCTGTTCGAGGCCGGCCTGCGGGACCGGCTCACCAGAGGCTGGACGCGTACGGTGATCCGGTTCTTCGGCGTGCGCGTCCAGGTCGAGGGCGCCGCACCGCCCCCGGCGCCCGACCCGACACACGTACCGACACACGTACCGACACACGTACCGACACACGCACCGACACACGCACCGACGCACGCGGGGACGTCCGCACCGCCGCCCGAAGCGCACGGCGGGGTGCTCGTCGTCGCCAACCACATCTCCTGGCTGGACATCCCGCTCGTCGCGACCCTGTTCCCCGGCCGGTTGCTGGCCAAGAGCGACATCCGTCGCTGGCCCGTCATCGGCACGGTCGCGGAACTCGGCGGCACGCTCTTCGTGGAGCGCGACCGGCTCCGCGCGCTGCCGGGCACGGTGCGGGACATCCGGGACGCCCTGCGCGCCGGATCCCGTGTGATCGTCTTCCCCGAGGGCAGTACCTGGTGCGGCCGGGACCAGGGGCGGTTCACCGCCGCCGTGTTCCAGGCCGCGCTCGACGCGGGGGTGGCCGTCCGTCCGGTACGGATCGGCTACCGCCCGCTGGGTCCCGCCGCCTTCGTCGGGGACGACCCGCTCGCCGTCTCCCTGTGGCGGACCGTGCTGGCCCGCGGGCTCACGGCGGAGATCGCGGTACTGCCCCTGATCCCCGCCGGGAGCCACCCGGACCGCCGCTCACTGGCCCGCGCTGCGCAGCGGGCCGTAGCTCACACCGCCGTCGCCAGGGACAGCGCGAACCGCCCGGCCTCGTCCGTCCACCAGTGCGCCAACTCCATCCCCGCTCCCGCCAGTTCGGAGCGCACACTGTCCTGAGTGAACTTCGCGGACACTTCCGTACGCATCTCCTCACCCGCCTCGAAACTGACCACCAGATCCAGCTCGGGGATCTTCACGGCCAGCGCCCGGCGCGCCCTGAGCCGCATCTCGATCCACCGCTGTTCGCTGTCCCAGCGCGCCACATGGTCGAAGTCCGCCGGGTCGAAGTCGGCGCCCAGCTCACGGTCGACGACGGCCAGCACGTTCTTGTTGAAGGCGGCCGTCACACCTGACGCGTCGTCATAGGCCTTGACCAGTACGGACTCGTCCTTCACCAGGTCCGTTCCGAGGAGCAGCGCGTCGCCGGGCACGAGCATCGCGCGCACCGACGCCAGGAAGTCGGCGCGCTCGTCGGGAAGCAGATTGCCGATCGTGCCGCCGAGGAACGCGACCAGCCGCGGCCCCGGAGTGTCCGGCAGCGCCAGCTCCTTGGTGAAGTCGGCGATGAGCGCGTGCACCTGGAGGTCGGGACGCTCGGCGAGCAGTGCGTCGGCGGCGCCGGTGAGCGCGCTCTCGCTCACGTCGACCGGTACGTAACTGCGCAGCAGCGGCAGCTCGTCGAGCAGATGCCGGGTCTTGTCCGAGGACCCCGAGCCCAGTTCGACCAGTGTGCGGGCCCCCGTCGCCGCCGCGATCTCGGGCGCGCGGGTGAGCAGGATCTCCCGCTCGGCGCGCGTCGGGTAGTACTCGTCGAGTGTGGTGATCTCCTCGAACAGCTCACTGCCCCTGGCGTCGTAGAACCACTTGGGCGGCAGGGACTTGGGGCTTCGGGTCAGCCCGTGCAGCACATCGGCGCGCAGCGCGGCGTCGGTGGCGTCCTCGGGCAGGGTGCGGGTTAGCTTGTACGGGCTCACGCGGGGGGCTCCTTGAGGGGAGTGAGCAGGACGTCGGTGCGGGTCGCCGCCAGCAGGGTGTGGTCGGGGACCTCGTGCCAGCGCGGATCGTCGTCGTACGGCTCCGAGGCGACCGCGGTGCCGCGGCCGGGCTCGGTGAGATACCAGAGCGTGTCGCCCCAGGCGGTCGCCGTGACCGTCTCGCCGTCCGTGAGCAGCAGGTTCAGCCGGGACTCGGGCGCCGCCTCGGCCACCTCCAGGACCGTGTCGGCGAGGGCCTGGCCCATGCCGTCGCCGTCCCGCAGCCGGTGCAGCACCAGCGCCCACACGAGCGCCGAGTCGGTCCGGGCGTCCAGCGACAGCAGTTCGGCGGCGGACAGGGCGCCGGCCAGCGGCGCCAGGCTCGACGGCCAGCCCCGCACGGCGCCGTTGTGGCTGAACAGCCAGGGCCCCGAGGCGAACGGCGCCGCCGCCGCCTCGCCGTCCGAGCCCGACTCGGTGGCGTCCCGCACGGCCGCGAGCACCGCGCCGCTCCTGACCGCCCTGGCCAGGTCGACGACGCTCTGATCACCCCAGATGGGCCCCGTGCGGCGGTAGCGCGCGGGCAGCGGATCGCCGTCCGCGTACCAACCGACGCCGAAACCATCGGCGTTGACCGTCCCGTGCCGCTGCCTGCGCGGCTCCCAGGACTGCCGGTACAGCGCGTACTCGGGGCTGATCAGCACCTCGCGCAGCGCCACGGGCGCCCCCACGTAAGCGATATGACGGCACATCAGATGCTCCCGGCCGAACGGGCGGTGCGGAATCCGGCGAAGATCTGCCGGCGCACCGGCAGGTCCCAGTTGCGGAAGGTGCCCCGGCACGCCACCTGGTCCACGGCGAACGAGCCGCCGCGCAGCACCTTGTGCGCGTCACCGAAGAACACCTCGGAGTACTCCCGGTAGGGGAAGGCGACGAAGCCGGGATAGGGCAGGAAGTCGCTCGACGTCCACTCCCACACGTCGCCGATCAACTGCCGTACGCCCAGGGGCGAGGCGCCCAGCGGATAGCTGCCCGCGGGCGCCGGCCGCAAGTGGCGCTGGCCGAGGTTGGCGTGCTCGGGGGTCGGGTCCTCGTCACCCCAGGGATGGCGCCGTGAGCGGCCGGTGGCCGGGTCGTGCCGGGCGGCCTTCTCCCACTCCTCCTCGGTCGGCAGCCTCCGCCCGGCCCAGCGGGCGTACGCGTCCGCCTCGTACCAGCTGACGTGCAGCACCGGCTCGTCGGCGGGCACGGGCTCGACCGCACCGAAGCGGCGGCGCATCCACTGTCCGGCCTCCCGCCGCCAGAACAGCGGCGCGGCGATGGAGTGTTCACGGATCTGGTCCCAGCCGGCCGGGGCCCACCAGCGCTCGTCGGTGTAGCCGCCGTCCTCGATGAAGCGCAGATAGTCGCCGTTGGTCACCGGCACCGTGTCCAGGTAGAACGCGGGCACGAGCCGGTGGTGCGCCGGCTTCTCGTTGTCCAGCGCCCACGGCTCGGCCGAGGTGCCCATGGTGAACTGCCCCGCCGGGACCAGGACTTCACTCGGCAGGTCCGCCGCGTCCACGGGATCGGGGCCCGGCGGCTCCGGCGCGGTGAGCGCGGCCGGGCCGCGCCGCAGCTGATGGGTGATCAGCATCGTCTCGTCGTGCTGCTGTTCGTGCTGCGCGATCATCCCGAAGGCGAAGCCGGCGTCCAGCAGCGGACCGCCCCGCAGGGGACTGCTGTCGAGGATGTCCAGGACCCGGCCCCGGATGTCGGAGGCGTACGCGCGGGCCTCGGCGGGGGCGAGCAGCGGGAGTGTGGGACGCAGCGCCCGGGGATGCTCGAAGGCGTCGTACACGGAGTCGATCTCCGGCCTGACGGCCTCCCGGCCGCCGACCGTACGGAGCAGCCACTGCTCCTCCTGATTGCCGATGTGGGCCAGGTCCCAGACCAGCGGTGACATCAACGGCGAGTGCTGCGCGGTCAGTTCGGGCTCGTCCACGCAGGAGGTGAGCAGCGCGGTGCGTTCGCGGGCGGTGGTCAGCGCGTCGGCGGCCCGGCGCCGCAGCGCCTCCACGGATATCCCGTCCATGGTCTCGCCCGTGGTGCGGTTCGTGCTCCGGCCCGTGGTCTCGTTCGAGGCCCCGTCCGCCGTCTCGGTCTCGGCCGGTGTCCCGGCGTTCTCGGTCATGTGCGGAGTTCCTTCCCGGTCGCGGGGACGTCCATATCGTCGGCGGGGCAGCGGCCCGGCACGACGTACCGCTCGTTGAAGGCCGCGACGGCCTCCCGCACGGCCTCGGTGGCACCCGTGCGGGGCAGGGCCTCCTGCGCGACGGCGAAGCACTCCACCGCCGCCGCGTGCAGCTCGGGGTCGGCGAGCCCGTCGCGCGCCGCCGTGATCCAGAGCGGATTGCCCGGGGCCGGCAGCCCGCCCGCCGTCTCGGCGAGCGTCTTGACCGTCCGGTACACGGTCTCGGCGGCCTCGGGGTCGTCGAACAGCGCGGTGGTCACCGCCAGCGGCACCATCCAGCCGTCGTTCCCCGGCTGCGCGTCGATCATCCGCAGCTCCAGATGACCGCGCGGGCGGACCGGCGGGAACAGGGTGGTGATGTGGTAGTCGAGATCGGCGCGCGCCGGCGGGCGCGGCAGCCCCGACCGGATCCACTCGCGGAAGGAGAGCGCGTCGGGCACCTCCCAGGGACCGTCCGCCGTCCGGACGCACATCACCGGCGCGTCCAGCACGTACGCCGCCCACGCGGCACGCGGCTCCCGCCGCATGTCGGGCGCCTTGGTGCGCGCCGGATCCAGGTCCGTCCACAGCGCCTGCCGGGTGGAGCGCCAGCCGGTGGTACGGCGCGCCTGGACGGGTGAGTTGGCGAACGCGGCCACCAGCACCGCGCCCAGCAGATGGGCCAGCTGCCACCGTCTGCCGTACCCGAGCGGGCCCGGCTCCTCGTGGCCCGCGTCGAGGCACACCTGGACGGAGGCGGACGCACGCATCATGGCGCGGCCCGAGGGGCCGATCCGGTCGAGGTAGGTCTCCATCGCGTCGTACCGCGGCTCCTGGAGGAGCCTGGCCGGTGAGTGCCACGGATCCTGTCCGAGGCCGGTGAGCGTGAGACCGGCCGTTCGCAGTTCGCGGCGTACGGCGGCGAGGTCCGCGGCTGTGGAGTCGACGCACTCCATCAGGGAGGCGGCGGGCGCCGAGCTGAGCTCCAGCTGGCCACCCGGTTCGAACGTCAGTGCCGATCGCAGGGGCAGGTCCCTCAGGCCGCCGAAGGCCTTGTCGAGACGCCCGGTCCGAACGGGCAGTTCGGGGTCGTACAGATCGTGCACGAGCCATTCCAGTTCAACACCGACGATGCGGGGCGGCCCTGTCTTGAAACATATGCCGCGCAGCAGCGCCTCGGCGTCGTCCTCGTTGAGAGACGGGCCCTCAGCTGCGAATTCGTCCGACGGCATGGCCGGATCCTCCTGTCGAAGACCGTGACCGGACCCCGTCCCGGGGTTCGGGGCGGGGCGCTTTGTCCAACCTAAGGCCACTCCCGCCGCTTCGCACAAGAGTGCCCCCGTGGGCGGGAAACATGGTTGCCCCGAGCGCGTTTCCTCACGGAGGATGCCTGGCATGAGCGCACGGCTGCGGGGGATCGCGAAACACACCGAGGAGATCGTCGAGGCGGGCGGATACCGCGCGGAGGACGGCCGTCAGGTGCCGCTGGCGGCCCTGCTGGCGGCCGCGACGGAGGGCACCCGGCTGTACGGCCCCGAGCCGGTGCCGGTCACCCCGGACACCTCCCGTACGACATCCTTCGAGGTCACCGGCGAGAGCAGCCTCCAGGCCGCCCGGCGAATGGCCTCGGCCGCACCCGGCCCCGTGGCGGTCCTGAACTTCGCCTCGGCACGTAACCCGGGCGGCGGCTACCTGAACGGCGCACAGGCCCAGGAGGAGGCCCTGTGCCGGGCCTCCGCGCTCCACACCACCCTGCTGCGCGCGCCGGACTACTACGCGCAGCACCGGGCCGACCGCAGCCCGTTCTACAGCGACCGCGTGATCCACTCGCCCGGTGTACCGGTCTTCCGCGACGACCGGGGCCGGCTGCTCGACGCCCCGTTCACCGTCGGCTTCCTCACCTCGCCCGCGCCGAACGCCGGGATCGTGGCGCGCGACCGGCCCGCGGAGTCCCCTCGTATTCCGGCCATTCTCGCCGCACGCGCCGAACGGGTCCTGGAGGTGGCGGTGGCGGGTGGCTACCGGCGGTTGGTGCTCGGTGCGTGGGGCTGCGGGGTCTTCCGCAACGACCCGGCGCTGGTGGCCGGCACGTTCCGGGCGCTGCTGGTCGGAGGAGCCGGCGGGCGTGAAAGCGGCGGGGGCGGAGAGGGCGACGGCGTCGGGAGCGGCGGGCGGTTCGCGGGCCACTTCGACCAGGTCGTCTTCGCGGTGCTCGACCGGACAGCCGATTCGGCCACGCTGGCCGCTTTCCGTCGCACGTTCGCGGACGATCTCCCGCCCGGCTCCCGGGTGCCGACTCAGCGCCAGCCGTAACGCTCCCGCAGCCGCCGTACGACCCGGTCGAACCGCCCCCGGTCGAGCGCGCACGCCTCGCGCCGCATCCCCGCGTCGTGGATCCGCAGCACCCGGTCCAGATCCACCCACGACTCACGGCCCTGCCGGTCCCACGGCCCGACCCCGATCGGTACCCACTCGTGGTCGCGGTCGTGCCGCTTGCTGGAGAGCTGCACGGCGAGCAGGGTGCCGGCCGGCTCGCGGGCCACCACGAGCACCGGCCGGTCCTTGCCGCGCCCGTCGTGCTCCTCATAGGGCACCCACGTCCAGACGATCTCGCCGGGATCCGGGTCGCCGTCCCTGTCGGGCGCGTACGAGGTGCGTACGGGCCCGACGTCACGGGGCTCGGCCTCCGTGGTGGCCGAGGGACCGCTCCGGCCGGGGAGTTCGGGCTCGGGGGAGTGGTCGGGGGCGCCGGAGTCGGTGAAGGGCTTCATCCGACCGAAGGTAGAGCCTGGGCGCCCCCGACCCCTCACCGGGTCCGTCCGGATCCCCCGAACGGATCCCCGTTCAGCTCCCGTTCAGCTCCCCGCTCGGATCCGGCCCCTCAGTTCAGATCCAGCCTTCCAGCGAGGCCATGAACGCGTCGAAGTCGTCGCGGTGCGCCGTGTGTCCCGCGCCCTCGACCGTACGGACCTCGAAACCGCGCGACCGCAGCTCCACCGAGTCGGCGGGCGAGACCATGGGGCTCGGATCGGCGATGGTCACCAGCGAGGGCACCACCGGCCGGTCCGGCCGCAGATCCGCGCCGAACGCCGGCGCGATGCCGTACGCCGTCCCCTCGTCCCATACGGCGAGGCTCGCCAGCTCAAGGTCCACATCCACCTCGTCCCAACGGGGGTTGAGCGCGGATATCTCCGCGCGCGAGAGGGTCTTGGCCGCCGCGAGCCGCGCCGGTCCCGCGCTCTCGGCGGCCCCCTCCTCCGGGCCCGGCAGATGCCACGCCGGATCGCAGTAGACCGCGCGGCGCGGCGCCAGCCGCTCCACCGCGAGCGCGAGCGCCATCGCGCCCAGGGAGTGACCGATCGCCACCTCGGCCCCGGTGGGCAGTGTTTCCACGAGGTCGTCGGCGAAGTCCCCCGGCGCGTACGGCCCTTGGCCGCTGGAACCGTGGCCGCGCAGATCGACGGCGATCACGCGCAGTCCGCGCGCGGCCAGTTCGGGCCCCACCCGCCGCCAGGTCCGGTGGTCGGCCATGATGCCGTGGATCAGGAGCGCGACACGGTCGCCCTCGCCCCAGGTGTGGGTGTGCAGTCGCAAGACAGTCCCTTTCGTACGAAGGTGTGTTTCCCGTGCGGCGAACCGGACCGGACGACGGGCCCCGGACCGGCCGCCGAAGACCTCTCTGGAAGGATGCGGGGGGCGATGAGCCAGTTACCCGAAGAGCCCGCCCCGCCCGCCCGGCGGCCGTCCCCACAGCCGCCCCCGCGGACGATCCCGGCCCGTGTCGAACGTCCCGTCCCCACCAGCGCCGACGTCGCCCGGCTGGCCGGAGTCTCCCGCGCCACCGTGTCGTACGTCCTCAACAACACCTCCGCCGTACGGATCAGTGAGCCCACCCGCCGCAAGGTCCGCGAGGCCGCCGAGGAGTTGGCGTACGTCCCCCACGCCGCCGCGCGCAGCCTGCGCGCGGGACACACCAGGATTGTCCTGCTCCCCACCGCGCACGTCCCCGTCGGCCCCCTCTACAGCGGCTTCCTCAACGAACTCCAATGGGCGCTGCGGCGGTTGGACTACACCGTCGTCCAGTACGGCAGCCTCGGTCTCGACGGCGACGAGGCGGCGCGCGCCTGGGCCGAACTGCGCCCGGTCGCCGTCGTCTCCCTCGGCGAGATCGCCCTCACCCCCCAGGGGGTGGAGATACTCAAGCGCTCCGGCGCGAAGGCCGTCATCACGCTCGGCCCGCAGGAGGTCGAGGGCGCGCACGCCCTCGTCCTGGACCAGCGCGAGATCGGCGGCCGCGCCGTGGACCACCTGCTGGAGCGCGGCCGCCGCCGGATCGGCGTCGTGCTGCCGCAGGAGCCGGGCCTGGAGATCTTCTCCGCACCCCGGCTCGCGGGCGCGCGCGCCGCCGCGGCGGCGTCCGCCACCGGCGCCCACATCGAACCTCTGCCACTCGCGTACACCGAGGAGTCGGCCGCCGCGCTCGCCGCCCGCTGGGACGGCCTCGGCCTGGACGCCGTCTTCGCCTTCAACGACGAACACGCGATGCTCCTTATGAGGGCGCTCCAGGACGAGGGTGTCGACATCCCCGGCGGTACGGCGGTCATGGGCGCCGACGACCTGCTGCTCGGCAGGCTCCTGCGGCCCCGGCTCTCCACCGTACGGATCGACCTCGTCACCGGTCAGCGGCTGGCCGCCCTGGTCGACCGGGTCGTACGCGATCCCGGCGGGGAACCGGAGCGGCACGACCTGATGGGGGCGCGGGCCGTACGACGCGAGTCGACCTGACCTCCCGGCCCCTCGGCCTCCGGGCCCGCGCGACGACATGCGCGCCGTCGGCCCGTTGTCTAGCGTCACCAGCATGAGCACTCATTGGCACCCTTACCCGCGGCGCTTCGAGATCCTGCTGGTACCGGAGCACACCGACGGCCGCGACGGCCCGCCGGACGCGGCGACCGCGCTGCGCTCGGCGGTGGTCGAGGTGACCGGGGAGATCGGCGAGTCCGGTTACCCGCGCTACGAGGGCGGCGGCATGGTCGCGGACATCGACCCGGAGACCCGTACCGTCGAGGGCCTGCTGATCGACGACTACGAGGTGGACTACGGGCTGTCGGCACGCGTCGTGGACGCCCCCGACAGCCCGGAGGCACCCGACGTCGCGGAGCCCCGCACGCGCTGAGCGGTCCGGCAGGGACGCTCGGTCCCGCGCACGCCTCCCCCGACCGGGACGTTCGCCCCCTCGGCTCCGCCCGCGCCTCCCATGAAAGAGTGCGCGAGCGAATGAAAGAGTGCGCGAGCGAACAGCAGGCCGAAAGGGAGAGAGCCGATGAGCGATCCGATGACCATCCGCGACGTCTACGTCGTCGACGCCGTCCGCACACCGATCGGCAAGTTCGGCGGCGCGCTCTCCTCCGTACGACCGGACGATCTCGCCGCCCATGTCGTGCGGGCCCTCGTGGACCGGACACCGGAACTCGACCCGGCCAGGATCGACGACGTGGTGCTCGGCGCGGCGAACGGCGCCGGCGAGGACAACCGCGACGTCGCGCGCATGGCGGCGCTGCTCGCCGGACTGCCCGTCTCCGTCCCCGGGGTCACCGTCAACCGGCTCTGCGGCTCCGGCCTCGAAGCGATCATCCAGGCGGCGCGCGCCGTGGCGCTCGGCGACGCGTCGATCGTCGTCGCGGGCGGCGTCGAGTCCATGTCCCGCGCCCCGTGGGTGCTCCAGAAGCCCGAGCGTGCCTTCCCCGCCGGGAATCAGCAGCTGCACTCCACCACCCTCGGCTGGCGCATGACCAACCCCCGCATGCCCGCCGAGTGGACGGTCCCGCTCGGCGAGGGCGCCGAACTGATCGCCGACAAGCACGCCATCACCCGGGAGGCGCAGGACGCGTTCGCGCTGGAGAGCCACCGCAAGGCGGCGCGGGCCTGGAGCGAGGGGCTGTACGACGCGGAGGTCGTGCCTTACGCGGGAGTGGACCTCGTACGCGACGAATGCGTCCGCGACAACACGTCCCTCGAAGCGCTCGGCAGGCTCCGGCCCAGCTTCCGTAAGGAGGGCGAGGGGACCGTCACGGCGGGCAACGCCTCACCGCTGAACGACGGCGCCGCCGCCCTGCTCCTCGTCGACGAGGCGGGCCTGCGGGCGACGGGGCGCGAACCCCTCGCCCGGATCAGGACCTCCGCCGTCACCGGCATCGAGCCGCAGCTCTTCGGCCTCGGCCCGGTCGAGGCCGTACGCCGGGCGCTCACCAAGGCGGGCCGGGACTTCGCCGACCTCACCACCTTCGAACTCAACGAGGCTTTCGCCGCCCAGTCGTTGGGCTGCCTCGCCGAATGGCCCGAACTGGACCCGGCACTGGTCAACCCGCGCGGCGGCGCGATCGCCATCGGCCACCCACTGGGTGCCTCCGGCGCGCGCCTCGCGGGCTCCGTGGCCCATCAACTGGCCGCGGCGGGCTCGGGAACCGGTCTCGCCGCGCTCTGCATCGGCGTGGGCCAGGGCCTCGCCCTCGTACTGGAACGCTGACACCGGAACGTCGACGCGCACGGGCCGCGCGGGCCGCACGCGCCGCCTCAGGAGCCTTACGCGCCTTCGCCGGTGCCGGCGGTCCCGCCGGCACCCGGCGACTCCGCCTTCGCGGCGGCCTCCGCCTCGGCGACCGACTTGCGGACCTCTTCCATGTCGAGCGCGCGCGCCTGCCCGATCACGTCCTCCAGGGCCGTCTCGGGCAGCGCGCCGGGCTGGGCGAAGACCGCGACATTGTCCCTGACGATCATCAGCGTCGGGATGGAGCGGATCTCGAACGCCGCCGCCAGCTCCTGCTGCGCCTCCGTGTCGACCTTCGCGAAGACCAGGTCGTCGTGGCGCTCGGACGCCTGCTCGTACACCGGGGCGAACTGACGGCACGGACCGCACCAGGAAGCCCAGAAGTCGATCAGGATGAAGTCGTTCTCCGACACCGTCCGGTCGAAGTTCTCCTTGGTGAGTTCCACAGTGGCCATGACCTGATACCTCTTCCTGTTCTCTCCGGATGAAGCCGCCTCGCACAACGGTGGGTGCCACCGCCGTATTCCTCGCCCATTCCCGAAGATCGTGTGGCCATGCGGCGGGCACCGCACCAGACTGTCCCCATGACGGAAGCCATTGAGTACGACGTCGTGGTGCTGGGCGCGGGACCGGTCGGGGAGAACGTCGCCGACCGTGTCAGGGCCGCCGGGCTGAGCGCGGCGATCGTCGAGAGCGAACTGGTCGGCGGCGAGTGCTCCTACTGGGCGTGCATGCCCAGCAAGGCCCTGCTGCGCCCGGTGATCGCCCGTGCGGAGGCACGCCGCGTCCCGGGGCTGAGCCTGTCCGCACAGGGCCCGCTCGACGTGCCGGCCGTCCTCGCGCACCGCGACGACTACACCTCGCACTGGAAGGACGACGGCCAGGTCGGCTGGCTCGACTCGATCGGCGTCATCCTCTACCGGGGCCAGGGCCGGCTCGACGGAAAGAAGCGAGTGACCGTCACCGACGCCGAGGGCGGCGTACAGGTCCTCACCGCCCGCCACGCGGTCGCCGTCTGCACCGGCACCAGCGCCGTCGTACCCGATCTGCCGGGCCTGGCGGGCGCCAAGCCCTGGACGAGCCGCGAGGCCACCAGCTCCCCGAGCGTGCCGGACCGGCTCGTCGTCGTGGGCGGGGGAGTGGTCGGCGTCGAGATGGCCACGGCCTACCGGGGATTCGGCTCGGACGTCACCCTTCTTGTACGGGGCGACGGTCTGCTGCCCCGTATGGAGCCCTTCGTGGGTGAACTGGTCACCGAGTCGTTGACGGAAGCGGGCGCCTCCGTACGGAAGGGCGTCTCGGTCACCTCGGTCGAGCGCGACGGCGGCACCGGACCGGTCACGGTGGTCCTCGACAACGGCGAGCGGATCGAGGCGGACGAGATCCTCTTCGCGACCGGCCGGGCGCCGCGCACCGAGGACATCGGTCTGGACACCGTCGGACTGAAGGCGGGCTCCTGGCTGACGGTCGACGACAGCTGCCGGGTGGAAGGCAGTAACTGGCTCTACGCGGTCGGCGACGTCAACCACCGCGCGCTGCTGACCCACCAGGGCAAGTACCAGGCCCGTATCGCCGGCGCGGCGATCGGCGCCAGGGCGCAGCACGTACCCCTGCTGGAGACCGACCGCTGGGGCGCCCACGCGGCGACCGCCGACCACGACGCCGTCCCGCAGGTCGTCTTCACCGACCCGGAGGTCGCCTCGGTCGGCCTGACCCTCAAGGAGGCCGAGGACGCGGGCCACCGGGTCCGCGCGGTCGACTACGACATCGCGAACGTCGCGGGCGCCGGTCTGTACGCGGACGGCTACCGGGGCCGCGCGCGGATGATCGTGGACCTGGACAGCGAGACGCTGCGCGGCGTGACGTTCGTGGGCCCGGGGGTCGGCGAACTGCTGCACTCCGCCACGGTGGCCGTCGCCGGGGAGGTCCCGATCGACCGCCTGTGGCACGCGGTGCCGTCCTACCCGACGATCAGCGAGGTGTGGCTGCGGCTGCTGGAGACGTACCGCGGCTGACGCGACGGTCGCGCGTGGGCGCGCGTGAGTCCGCTTGAGGACTGTCGCGCTCAGGTCCGCGTGAGGATCACGGTCGCGGCCGTGCCAGCAGGGTGCCGAAGACGATGTCGAAGAAGGCGTCGAAGGACTCCGAGGTGCGGTCGGACCGTGCCCCGACGATGGCGCCCTCCCACGCGTTGAGGACGAACCGGGCGGTCTTCGCCGTGTCGAGGTCCGCCGCCACCGCGCCGTCGCGCGCCGCTTCGGCCAGCACGTCCGTGATCTTCGCGTGCCACTGGTCCAGGCCCTCGCGGACAGCGGCGCGGATGGTCTCGCTGTGGTCGGCGATCTCCAGGCCGAAGTTTCCGAGCAGACAGCCATGGGTGTACCCGTAGGCGACGATCTCGTCGCGGAGGAATTCGAAGTGGGCACGCAGGCGCGGTAGCGGCGCCACGGATTCGTCCGCCAGGTCCTGGAGCCGGCGCTCCGCCCCGTAGCGCTCCAGGGCCACCACGCCGAGCGCCTCCTTGCTGGCGAAGTGGTTGTAGAAGGACCCCTTCGGCGTCCCGGCGGCGTCGGTGATGTCCTTGACGCCCGCCGCGTTGTAGCCGCGGGCGTGGAACTCCGCCAGTGCGGCCCGGACCAGTTCCTCACGCATGCTCTGCCTAGCCATCAGCTGCTCCCTCCACTTGCAATATGGTCGGTCGTCTTACGGTTGTCAAACAGCCGCTCCGGCGGGTCGGCACAGTGTTTGACAGCTTCAAGACGACCGGTCATATTGGAATGAGTGCAGCGAGAGCGCAGCCGGATTCCTGAGGAGAGGCACGATCATGTCGACTTATCGAGCATTCGAAGTGACAGGCAACCGGAACTTCCGCCTCGTCGAGCGCGAGACCGTCGCGCCACTTCCCGGCCAGGTGCGGATCCGGGTCGAGACGTGCGGCATCTGCCACACCGACGTCGTGGCCGTCGAGGGAATGCGCGGCGACGCCGACCGGCCCCTCGTCCCCGGCCACGAGATCGTCGGCACCATCGAGGCCGTCGGCGACGGCGTACGCACCTGGCACGTGGGCGACCGCGTCGGCGTCGGCTTCCTCGGCGGACAGTGCGGTGAGTGCGAGCACTGCCGCCGCGGCGACTTCGTCAACTGCGAGGACCAGCCCCGGACCGGAACCACCGTGGACGGCGGATACGCGGAGATCGTGTACGCACGCGGTACGGGGCTCGTACGGATGCCGTCGAACCTGAACTCACTCGACGGCGCACCGCTGCTGTGCGCGGGTCTCACCACGTACAGCGCGCTGGCGCAGATCGACGCCCGCCCCGGGGCCCTCGTCGCCGTCCAGGGGATAGGCGGCCTGGGGCATCTCGGCGTGCAGTACGCCGCCAAGCTCGGCTACCGCGTCGCCGCCATCGCCCGTGGCGCCGAGAAGGGGCCGCTGGCCGAGCGGCTCGGCGCGGACCACTACATCGACAGCGCGAGCGAGGACCCCGGCGAGGCGCTGCGCAAGCTCGGCGGGGCGAGCGCGATCATCGCGACCGCCGCCAGCGGGGCCGCGATGTCCCCGCTGGTCCCCGGTCTCGCACCGCGGGGACAGCTGCTGGTGCTCGGCGCCGCGCCCGACCCCCTCACGGTCTCGACCTCGGACCTCATCTTCGGCACCCGCTCGATCACCGGCAGCCTCACCGGCTCCGCCGTCGAGAACGAGGACAATCTCGCCTTCACGGCCCACCGTGACATCCGGCCGATGGTCGAGACCCTTCCCTTCGCCGACGCGCCGAGGGCCTACGAGCGGATGCTGTCCGGCCGGGCGCGCTTCCGCGTCGTACTCGACATGGGCGAGTGACGGCGCGGCACCCGCGGCGCGCCCCCGGGCTCACTCCGTGCGGATGACCGCCGCCAGCGCGGCGTCCCGTACGTCCCCCGACGGGTGACGGCGCAGGGCGCGCAGAGCGGTGCGCCAGTCCTCCGGCCAGCCGAGGCGCTTGCCGATACCGGACACCAGGGCGACGGCCAGGAGGCCGGTGGCCGCGTCGCCGGCCGTGGCCAACCGGTCGGCGGCGGCCAGGACCGTGGCCGGGTCGGACGGCAGATGGCCGGAGCCGAGCCGGTCGCGCAGGCGGTCCGCCGTTGCCGCCGCCAGGGCGGGGCGGTCGTCGGCGTTGGCCGCCAAGTCCCGCAGTCGCGAAGTGAGTTCGGGCAGACCGGCGTCCAGGTCGACGAGTGCGCGGAGCAGGTCCGCGCGTGCCCAGGAGAGTGACGGCTCGGCGGCCAGCTGGGTGGCCACGGCCGCCAGCACAGGGCGGGCCTCGGGCTTCGGCCGGTTGGCCAGGGGGCCCAGCAGCACGAGCGCCCGCTGCCGGGACGGCAGGTCCCTGTCCGGTGCTGCGTCGGGCTCACCGGCGGCGATCGCCGCGAGCAGCGTCGCCAGTGTGCCGTGCAGCAGGCTTCCCGGCGCGGCCCCGCCGACAGGGTGCGGCAGCCCGGAGACGGCCAGGTTGACGATCGTCGTGGTGGCGTGCCGCCAGACGGCGCGTGACCCGTCCCCCTCGCCGAGGTCGGTGACCCGCTCGGACAGCCCCTCCACGGCTTCCGGCGCGTATCGCGCCCACTGGAAGAGCGCCCGCAGCCCGGCCGCCGCCGCGTTCGGGTCCGTCGACCGGCACACGGCGCCTACCAGGCGGGCATAGCGGGGCCGGTGGACCTCCGGCAAGGACCAGGCCGGGGTCCGTACGACAGCCTGAAGCACCTGTGGCGCGCCTTCCACGGCCGACGTGAGGACGGACCAGGTCTGCTCCTCGGAGAGCAGTTCGGTCGAGAAGGCCACGACCGTCGCCTGTACGTCGGGGTGCCGGGCCGGCGCGTGGAAGGCCGCCGCGAGCAGCGCCGCGGCCCGGGGGAGCGGCAGATGGGTGGCCGCCAGCCGTACCGCCTCCTTCCGGCTCGTCACTTTCACGCCTTCGTCGGCGGTGAGCAACGCGCCCAGCCGCTCGGCGAGTTGGGACGGCGCGACGAACCGCGCGGCGCGGGAGGCGGCGTGCACGGCGACCCGGGCGCGGTCGTCCCCGACGTGGGCGAGCAGCACGGGAAGGGCGTCCTGCGGCTCCGCCGCCCACACCAGCGCGGACAACGCGGCCTCGGCCAGCACCACTTCCTCGGATTCGACGTAGCGCAGCGCGAGCGCGCGGCCGTGCTCCGGGACGGTCGCGGCGGCCCGGATCGCGGCGGCGCGCCGGTGGAGCGGCTGCGACTCGTCGTCGGCGGCCGCCGCGGCCATGGCGCCGGCCTGCGCCTGCCGGCGCGGCGACCAGCGGTCGGCACAGCGGAGATCGGGCAGCGGCTGACGCGTACCGCGCCCGAGGAAACGGCCGTACGGCGGCGGGCCGCCGAGCAGCACGTCCAGCAGATCGGTCCGACGGGTCGTCAGAACCCTTTCCACCGGCGCGAGTACGGCCGCCGACGGTTCGAGTTCCAGAATCCTGGCCACCCGCTCGCTCCGGGTCCGTGGCGGCTTGAGCCAATGGGCCGCCGCTGCCTTGAACGCGTCGTCGTCGCCGTGCTTCAGGGCGTCTTCGAGCAGGCCCTGGAGGACGGGCATGCGGTGGGCCCGCCTGCCGAGCGAGGCGGTGAGAGCGAACAGCGGCAGATAGTCGCCCTTGTCCGCCGCCGCGTCCAGCCACGGGCGCAGCGCGTCGAGCACCTGGTGCTCCTGGCCGCGCCGCAGCGTCCGGTCGAGCGCGCCGAGCCGGTCCACCCCGACATGGGCGGCGATCTGTTCCAGGGCGCTCAACGCCCAGTCCACCAGGGCCTGTTCGCCGTCCACCGCGTTCTCGCGCAGCAGGTTGACCGCCAGCTTCCGGACGGACTCCGTGGTGTCGTGGGAGATGTCCCGCGCCTCCAGGGCGTCCCGCAGGACGCGGTCCAGCGTGCGCGCGCCCTCGGCCGTGAACAGGTCGGGGCGCACACTGGCGAGCGCGCGGAGCGCGGCGCCGCGTACCGGATCCTGCTCGTTGCGCAGCCGGAGCAGCTCGGTCAGCGTCTCATGCACGGCCACCCGGTCCCGGGAGTGCGCGGCGTTGGCGACGAGCAGCGGCCAGGCGAATGCGCGGTCGGCCGCGTCCGGGCGCCGGGTCCCCGCGAGCAGTTCGGTCCGTGCCTCGGCGACCGGGCCGTACGCGACCGGCTCCAGGATCTCGTACCAGGACCCGCCCGTCTCGCGGCGCCGGGCTGCCCACCGACGGGCCTCCGCCCAGCGGCGTTCGCGCGGCAGCAGGGCGAGCACCGGCAGCACGTCGCGGGCAGCCACCTCGACGCCCTCCGTCACCAGGTCGAAGAAGTCGCCCCGGCGGTGCGGCGGCAGCGCCTTGAGCAGATCGAAGAGGAGGTAGGGGCGGTAGTCGGCCCAGTGGCGTCCGAGCGCGGGCAGCGAGGGAGGGGCGGCCTGGGCGATCCGCCGCAGGACGGACGCCGACGGCTGCGGCGGATTCGGCGGCGCGCTCCGGTCCCGCGGCAGCAGCAGCCGTACGGTGCGCTCCGCGTCGACGGTCACCAACTGGTTCAGCCGCTGGACCAGCGCCGCCGGAAGCGGGTCGGGACCGTGCCGTTCCAGCATCGACAGCACCCGCCCGGCGCGGGCGGGGACGGCCGCGGCCACTCCCTCCGCCCAGCGGCGCCAGGCGGCGTCGCGCTCGGAGCGCGGGCGGTCCGCGAGGTCCCGCTCCGCGTGGTCGAGGACCTGATCGGGGAAGTTCAGGCCGAGCTTGGTCCAGGACTCGACGGCGTAGGAGAGTTCGGGCAGTGCCGCAGCCACGAACTCCGCCGAACAGACCGGCAGCAACTTGGCCGCCGCGCGGTCACCCCACTGTGCGCGCAGCCTCGGGACCAGACGCTCCGCGAGCGCCGTACGTCCGCTCGCGAGCACCACCTCGCCCAGCCGCTGCCGGGTGTCCGCCGAAGCGTCCTCGTACGCCGCCTCGATCGCGGCATCGGGCAGCGGAAGCGTGCGGGCGGCCCGCAGCGCGTAGGCCCGTACCACCGGGTCCCGGTCGGTCAGCCGCTCGGCCAGGAAGTCCATGTGCCGGCCGACCAGCGCGGCGAACGCCGCGAGCCGTCGCCCGTATGTGCCGCGGGCCGCCAACTCGTCGACCAGGGAGGATATCTGGTCACCCGCGGACAGTGAACGGACGCTACGGGCAAGGTGCTTGAGGCGGTCCGGGTACGACAGCGGTTCGAGTGCGGCGAGCAGACGGTCGACGGTGAGTGACATGACCGTGATTGTGCCGGGAGGAGTGCGGGGAGCCCAACGGATATCCGGGGGCGGTGCCGCTCCCACGTACCGTTCCGTCGGGCTCCCCGAGCACGCCCCCCCTCGGGTACTACGCCCCCGAACCGACGTACTCCCGCAGATGCCGCGCCGTGACCGTGTCCGAGTGCGCCACCAGATCGGCCGGCGTACCGGTGAAGACGATCTGCCCGCCGTCGTGCCCGCCGCCCGGCCCCAGGTCGACCAGCCAGTCCGCGTGGGCCATGACCGCCTGGTGGTGCTCGATCACGATCACCGTGTTGCCCGCGTCCACCAGCCGGTCGAGCAGCGCCAGCAGCTTGTCCACGTCCGCCATGTGCAGCCCGGTCGTCGGCTCGTCCAGGATGTACACGGAGGACTTCTCGGCCATCTGGATCGCCAGCTTCAGCCGCTGACGCTCGCCGCCCGACAGGGTGTTGAGCGGCTGGCCGAGCCGCAGATAGCTCAGCCCGACGTCGTTGAGCCGGCCGAGGATCGCGCGCGCCTGCCCCGAGGTGAAGGAGTCGTACGCCTCCGCGACCGACATCGAGAGGACCTCGCTGATGTTCTTGCCGTTCAGCCGGTAGGTGAGCACCTCGGGGGTGAACCGCTTGCCCTCGCACTCCTCGCAGACGGAGGCGACGCCCGCCATCATCGCGAGGTCGGTGTAAACGAGCCCGAGGCCGTTGCAGTTGGGGCAGGCGCCCTCCGAATTCGCGCTGAACAGCGCCGCCTTGACACCGTTGGCCTTGGCGAAGGCCGTCCGGATGGGGCTCAACAGCCCTGTGTACGTGGCCGGGTTGCTCCGCCGCGAACCCCGGATCGGCGACTGGTCGGCCACCACCACGCCGTCCCTGTTGGAGAGATAGCCGTGGATCAGCGAGGACTTGCCGGACCCCGCCACCCCGGTGATCACGCTCAGCACACCGGTCGGGATGTCGACGGCCACGTTCTTCAGGTTGTGCAGATCGGCGCCCTCGATGGACAACTGCCCGTTCGGCTGGCGCACCGACTCCCGCAGCCGCGCCCGGTGTTCGAGGTGCCGCCCGGTCAGCGTGCCCGACGCGCGCAGCCCCGCCACGTCGCCGGTGAAGCAGATCTGCCCGCCCGCGGTGCCGGCGCCGGGCCCCAGATCCACCACATGGTCGGCGATCGCGATGACCTCGGGCTTGTGCTCGACGACCAGCACTGTGTTGCCCTTGTCCCGCAGCCGTAGCAGCAGGTCGTTCATCCGCCGGATGTCGTGCGGGTGCAGCCCGATGGTGGGCTCGTCGAAGATGTACGTGGCGTCGGTGAGGCTGGAGCCGAGATGCCGCACCATCTTCACGCGCTGCGCCTCACCGCCGGAGAGGGAGGACGAGACACGGTCCAGGCTCAGATAGCCGAGCCCGATCTCGACCAGCGACTCCAGCAGGTCCCGCAGATTGCCGAGCAGCGGCGCCACGGCGGGGTCGTCGATCTTCCGTACGTACTCGGCCAGGTCGCTGATCTGCATCGCCGAACACTCGGCGATGTTCACCCCGTTGACCTTCGAGGACAGCGCGGCGGCGCTCAGCCGGCTGCCGCCGCAGGACGGGCACTCGGCGAAGACCACGGCCCGGTCCACGAACGCCTTGACGGGGGCCTGCATCGAGTCGCGGTCCTTGACCAGGACCGTGCGGTTGACCTTGGTGATGAGACCTTCGTACGTCATGTTGTTGGAGCCGACCTTGACCTTGGTCGCGGTCTTGTGGAGGAAGACCTCCCACTCCTCGGGCGTGAAGTCCTTGAGCTTCTTGTCCGGGTCGTAGAAGCCCGAGGCGACCATGATCTGCCAGTACCAGGCGTCCACCTGGAAACCGGGCACGGTGATCGCGCCCTCGTTCAGGGAGAGTTCGCGGTTCACGAGCTGGTCGATGTCTATCTTCGACACCTGACCGATGCCCTCGCACTCGGCGCACATGCCCTCGGCGGCGTTGAAGCTGAAGGCGGTCGAGGTCCCGATGTGCGGGGTGCCGAGCCGGCTGAAGATGATCCGCAGCATGGTGTACGCGTCGGTCGCCGTGCCCACCGTGGAACGGGAGTTGGCGCCCATCCGCTCCTGGTCGACGACGATCGCGGCGCTCAGATTGTGCAGCGAGTCGACGTCCGGCCGGCCCATGCTCGGCATGAAGCCCTGGACGAAGGCGCTGTACGTCTCGTTGATCAGGCGCTGCGACTCGGCGGCGATGGTGCCGAAGACGAGCGAGGACTTGCCGGATCCCGAGACGCCGGTGAAGACCGTGAGGCGGCGCTTGGGGATGTCCAGCGAGACCTCCCTCAGGTTGTTCTCGCGGGCCCCGCGGACCTGGATCACGTTGTGACTGTCGGCGGCTGGGATGTTCACGGACTGCTCCTCGTGATTCTCGGCGAGGAGCTAGCGTACACCGTACTCAGAGGGGATCGCACATGCATTCGAAAAGATACCGCTGTTCGTCCTCGGCAGGTGTGTCCCGTGGCGAATCCCGTGTGCGTGTCCGGTGGTGGTGCGCCGGGCGGCCGTTACGGCCCTACAGCCAGCCGTTGCGGCGGAAGCTCCGGTGGAGGACGTAGCACGCCGTGGCCATGAGAGCGACGACGGCCGGATAGCCGTACGTCCACCCCAGGCCGGGCATGTGCTCGAAGTTCATCCCGTAGACGCCGCAGACCATGGTCGGCACGGCGACGATCGCGGCCCACGCGGTGATCTTGCGCATGTCCTCGTTCTGCGCGACGGTCACCTGCGCGAGATGGGCCTGGAGGATCGAGTCCAGCAGGTTGTCGAAGGCGGCTATCTGGTCGGTGAGCCGGGCCAGATGATCGGCGACGTCGCGGAAGTACGGCCGTACGTCGGCGGTGACACCCGGCAGTGTCCGGTTGGCCAGCATGTCGAGCGGCCGGTCCAGCGGCGCCACGGCCCGCTTCAGCTCCAGCAGTTCCCGCTTCAGCTGGTAGATGCGCCCGGCGTCCCCCTTGCCCGCCCGGCCCGCCGATTCGTTGAAGACCTCGCTCTCGACATGGTCGATGTCGTCCTGGACCGCGTCGGCGACGGCGAGGGAGTCGTCGACCACCTGGTCCGCGATCGCGTGCAGCACGGACGACGTCCCCATCGCCAGCCGCTCCGGCGCGGCCTCCAGCCGCTCCCTGAGAGGGCCGAGCGAACCGTGCCTGCCGTGCCTGATCGTGATCACGAAGTCCGCCCCCGTGAAGACCATCAACTCGCCCGTGTCCACCACTTCGCTGGTGGCGGTGAGCGTCTCGTGATCGACGTAACGGCAGGTCTTGAAGACCGCGAACAGCGCCCCGTCGTAACTCTCCACCTTCGGCCGCTGATGCGCGTGTACGGCGTCCTCGACGGCCAGCGGATGGAGCCCGAACAACTCGGCGAGCCCCTTGAACTCGGCTTCGTCCGGCTCGTGCAGACCGATCCAGACGAAGCCCCTGCCGGACCTCCGGACCCGCCGTACGGCTTCGTCGGCCGGCCAGTCTCCCGGCTGACGTACGCCGTCCTCGTAGACCACGCAGTTCACCACCGCGCTGCCGAGCGGCGACCGGGCCGGATGGCTGAGGTCGACAGTGCTGCGGTAGACGCGCCGCACCGCCCGGCGGAGGCGACGGATCATGGGCACGAGGGGCTCCGTTCGATGGATCGGCGGCCAGTCTGCCACCACCCACCGGGCGCCGTCCCCGGTCCCCGGGCGCTCGGGAACGCGGCCGGCGTCGGCGTTCCCGTGGTCCGCCGGTCAGGTGCCCCCCTCCGGCGGGGCCTCCGTGATGTCGAGGAAGACATGGTCGGCCTCCGGCCATGTCTCGACCACCGAGCGCTTGATGCGTACGCAGATCAGCTCGATGTCCTCGCTGTCGAGCCCCGGCACCAGATCGATCCGGGCCGCGATGAGCGCCGAGTCCATGCCGAGTCGCATCGTCAGGAGTTGGGCGACGTTGTCGATCTCGGGCTGGGCGTCGAGGAGCGCGGAGATCCTGTCACGCAGCTCGGGATCCACTGACTCGCCGACGAGTTGGACGCGCGCCTCGGCGCCGAGCCGGTACGCGACGAACACCAGCAGCAGACCGATTCCGAAGGACGCGCCCGCCTCCCAGGCCACCTCGCCGGTGATCAGATGCAGCACCATGCCCGTCATGGCGAGCAGCACACCGAGCACGGCGGTCGAGTCCTCGGCGACGACGGTCCGTACGGCGGGATCCTTGGCGCTGTCCTTCTGCTTGCGCAGTTGATGGAGGGCGCGGAGCAGGGAGCTGCCCTCGGCGACCAGTGCGACAGCGAGGACGACCAGGCCGACCGCGTAACCGCTCGGCTTCTCCCCGTTGTCCGTGGCCAGGGCGTGATAGCCCTGGTAGAAGGAGAAACAGCCGCCCATGACGAAGATCCCGACCGCCGCGAGCAGTGACCAGAAGTAGCGCTCCTTGCCGTAGCCGAAGGGATGACGGCGGTCTGCGGGGCGCCGGCTGCGGCGCAGCGCGGTGAGCAGGAAGACCTCGTTGGTGCTGTCGGCCACGGAGTGCGCCGCCTCGGAGAGGAGCGCGGGCGATCCCGAGAGGAGACCGCCGATGGCCTTCGCGACGGCGATGACGATGTTCGCGGCGAGGGCCACGAGGATGGTGATCCGGGTCTTGGCGTCGGCCGCGTCGGCGGCGTCGGTCGCGTCGGCGGCGTGGGCCGGCGCGGCTACGTCGGTTGCGTCCATTGCGTCCGTTGCGTGGGAGTCGTGCTGGTTCAAGTCGGCCCACCGTCGATGAGAGTGAATCGGAACCGGCGGTCACCTGTGGAGACGGTGACCGCCGGCGCCGCGGAATGTTGAAACGCGGAATGCGGAAATGTGGTGTTCGGGCGAGCCGCACGGTGCGTATCGGTCGCTGCGCCGCGTGTACCCCGCCCGTCCCGGCCGAATCGGGGCCGGGACCGGTCTTACGGCCCCGGCGGACCGCCCCTTCCGCCACCGGGCGACATGCGGGCCGCGTGCTCTGCTGGCACAGTCGTCAGGGAGCGGAGGGGAGCGCGGGGGCATCCACTGGCACGACCGGAGTGAGGCGAGCGGCCATGGCGGTGAGGCATCCTGTGTTCGGGGCCCCGTGCTGGGCGAGCCTGCTGGCCCGTGATCTCGCCGACACGCAGAACTTCTACGGCGCCGTACTCGGCTGGACCTTTCGCCCGGCCAGGCTCGGCGACCAGTTCGTCGTGGCCGAGACCGACGGCGTACCGGTCGCGAGTATCGGCGCGCTGGCCCCCACCCTCCAGGTGGCCGTGGCCTGGACGCCGTACTTCGTGGTGGGTGACGTGGACGCGACGGCCTCCCGGATCAGGGAGCGCAGTGCGACGGTCGCCGTGGGCCCCCTCGCCTTCGAGATGGGGCGGGCGGCGCTCGCCGCCGACCGGGACGGTGCCGTCTTCGGTTTCTGGGAGGGCGAGCCGCTGCCCGACGCCACCGTCAAACTCGGCTCACCGCCCTTCCGGCTGGAGCTTCGCACCTACGACGCCATCGCCTCGGCGATCTTCTACGGCGAGGTGCTGCACTGGGCCGACGACGGACCCGGCGGCATCGACGTCAGCTACGAGGAGGACCATGTCGTGCTCCGTACAGGGCACGGTTCCGGGCACGTCGTGGCGCGAATAAGCAGCGGCGGCATCGAGGCGGCGGTGGACCCGCATCTGCGCCCACGCTGGCACGTGTCGTTCCCCGTGGACGGCGTGAAGGCGGTGAGAGCGGCGGTCGAGACCGCGGAGAAGCTGGGCGGCGTCGTGGTCGCGGCGGAGGAGACGGCGTACGAGGACGGGGAACAGGTCACGCTGCGGGACCCCGACGGCGGGCTGTTCACTCTGACGGACCGCTGACGGACCGCTGACGGACGGACGGGTGCGGCTGACCGGCTGACCGATGGGCCGATGGGCCGGCTGACCGACAGGCCGCGGGCCAAGGAGCCGGGTCCGCCCGGTGGCAGGTCCGCGAGTGGGTATGCGGCGAGGACCGGGCGACGACCGGGCGAGGAGTCGGCGACGACCCGGCGACGACCCGGCGACGAAAGGAATCACGTGAACCAGCGACATCCGGACGACTCCGAGGGCAACGGCGCGGCCGTCCCGAGGGATCTGCCCGACCAGCACGCCCGGCCCGGAGACGATCCGCTGGACGTGGACATCGAGGGGATGGACTCCTCCGCCGATGACGACCCGGCGGACGGCACCAACGATCCCGACGGCGCAAACGATCCCGACGGCTCCGCCGACGACGTCCCCGACGCCCCGGACGAGGCCGGCGCGGGCAGGCGCGGCAACCCCAAAACGGGCGGGGTGCACCCCGAGCAGCCCGTCCCCGACGAACCGTCGGGCTGACCCGCCCGGCACCCACTTCCCCAGCGGAGGACCCCATGGCGAAAAGTACCCAGAAGCCCACGCAGAGGCCCACGGAGGCACACGGCGCCGACACGGAAGTGACGGTGGAACTCAGCGGCTGTGAGGCGCAGGACGCCCACGCCGTGTTCGGCGCGCTGCGCACCGCCTTCGCCTCCGACCGCGCGTCCGACGACAGACCACAGGAGGTGTCGGGCGCCCGCCCGACGGTGTGGAGCTCCACCTTCGACGTGTCGGAGGTACGCGCGCAGGCCGGCCCGACCCCGCTGACCAGGCCGGTGACGGCGGACATCCAGGGCGGCTACTGGGCGGTCGCCAGACTGCAGGAGGCGCTGACCGGGGCGTTCGCCGTGGAGGTGCTGGGGACGGCCGCCGGTGACCAGGAGCAGGAAGCCCAGCTGCGGCTGGACACGCGTCGTCCCTGAGGCCCCCGGCGCCCCTGCGCCCCCCCCAGCACTCCTCGCCGTAAACGTGGCTTCCGGGTGTACGCGGTCCGGTCGGCCTCCCCGCTGCCGCAGCCGGGCCGGCCGACCGGTCGCGGACCCGCTCCGACCTGCGCGTCCGCTCCCGTAACACCGTCTCGCCCGGTGTTCGGGAGCGGCCGTGAACAGGGTCGGGAATCCGAGAAGTTGCGCATTCGGCTCCGTCGGGTCAGTCTTTTCAGTGACCCAGAAGTGGCAAATGCTCACGCTTCGTATTCGGGGGTCGTTGCAGCAACGAGGTGAAGCACGTGGGCCTCTGTGTGTGAGGAGCCTCGACCATGACGATTCCACTCGGCCGTTACTACGTGGTGGAATTGAACGCCTCTCCGGAGCGCGTATCGCAGATACGGCGCATTGTCGCCGCACACCTTCGACACTGGAATCTCGACCCGCACGTCGACCCGGTCTGCTCGGGCCTCGACGAACTGCTGACCAACGTCCACCGTCATGTCGGTGGGGACAACAAGTGCATGGTCGAACTCCGCTGGACCGGCCGGTATCTCACGGCCGCCGTCTCGGACAACGGTCCCGAGCTGCCCCGACTGCCGTCGGCCGGTGGCGGCGGACTCGCCCGCCTCGCCTCACTCAGCGACAGCTGGGGCACGTGTGGCACGGAAGAGGGCAAAGTCGTCTGGTTCACCAGGAGCGTCGAGGCGCCGCAGAACATCCTGCGTCTGCCCGTCGTCCCGGTGGGCGGGACCGACGCCGCGGCGAAGGAGCCGGCTCCGGCCCTGAGCCTGGTGCCGACGTTCGTGCCGTCGCTCGCGTCGGCCTGACGGCGTTCGGGCGCGTACCAGGCGCCACGAACCTCGTCACTCGTAGCTCGTCACTCGTAGCTCGTAGCTCGTATCTCGGCACTGGTAACTCGTGGCGGGCCGGGTCGCTCGGAGCCGTAACACCGGCCCGTCCCAGCCCGCCCCGGCCCCGGCTCGCGCTTTTCGGCCCGGAAACGACGGGTACGCGCTCCGTTGAGATCCCGTGCCCCTGTGGCGCGGAGACAAGGAGTCAGAGATGGAATCCGACCGGGGCCCGACAGGCGCCCGCAACCGATCGGCCGAGCGCGAGGGCCAGTTGCGTACGTGCCTGCCGGCGCGCGTCACGACACGCGAACGCGAACGTGAGGCGAGAGACGGCGGCGCGGAACGCCAGGAGACGGTGGATCAGGACTGGAATGTGGTGCGGGGAGAGGACTGAATGACTGCGCGGCTGCACATCGAACAGACAGGCCGGACCGGCCAGGCAGGCCAGGCGACAGGTCGGTCGGGAACGACGGACCAGGCCCGGACGGGCTCCGGCGCGGACACGTGGGAATGGCTGCGGCACGCGGCCTGCGTGGGCGCCGATCCCGAACTCTTCTTCCCGGTGGGGGATTCCGACCCCGCCGCCGAGCAGGTGGAGCGCGCCAAGGCGGTGTGCCACAGCTGCCCGGTGGAGAGCCAGTGCCTCGAATGGGCGCTCAACACCGGCCGTACGTCCGGGGTTTGGGGCGGTACGGACGAGGAGGAGCGCCGTAAGCTCCGCCGCAACGGCCGGCGCAGGGTGCCCGCGCCGCGCGGCAGGAAGGCATCGGGGCCGGGCGGCACGCGCCGTCCCCGTACCCACTAGGGCCGGTGGCGGCCCGAGGAGGCGTGAGCGCGATGAGCGGAGACTCAGGTGCCGCGGCGGAGGGGAGCGTACGGGCGGGTCGCAGGACCGTACGGATCCACCGGCCGGGGAAGGTCCTCTTCCCGGGCTCCGGCCGGTGGCCGGAGCTGACGAAGGCGGATCTCGTCGAGCACTACCGCTCCGTCGCCCGCTACATGGTGCCCGAACTCAAGGGCAGACCACTGATGTTGGAGCGGCACCCGGACGGTCTCGACGGTCCGCGCTTCATGCAGAAGAACATTCCGGGGAACTACCCCGACTGGGCGCGGCGGGCCGAGATGGCGAAGAAGGGCGGGACCGTCACGCACCCCGTGTGCGACGACACCGCGACCCTCGTCCACCTCGCCGACCAGGCGAGCATCACCTTCCACCGCTGGCTGTCGCGGGCGGACCGCCCGGACTTCCCGGACCGGCTGGTGTTCGACCTGGACCCGACGGAGGACGACTTCGAGCCCGTACGCGCCGCCGCACTGCTGCTCCACGAACTGCTAGACGAGTTGAGCCTGCCGGCCGTGCCGATGACGACCGGCTCCAAGGGGCTGCATGTGATCGTCCGGCTGGACAGACGTACGGCGTTCGACGAGGTACGGGCCTTCGCCACGGACGTGGCGCGTGTCCTGGCGGCGCGCGACCCGGACCGGCTGACGACGGAACAGCGCACGGACGCCCGTGGCGGCCGGCTCTATCTGGACGTCCAGCGCAACGCGTACGCGCAGACGGCTGTCGCCCCCTTCTCCGTACGCCCGAGGGAAGGCGCTCCGGTCGCGACGCCGCTCAGCTGGGACCAGGTGAAGGACCCGGCGGTCACGGCGCGGCGCTGGACGGTGGGAGACGTGCTGGAGCAGGCGCGCACCCGCCCCTGGTCCGATGTTCCGACCAGGGGCAGGTCGCTCGCCCCGGCACGGCGCCGCTTGGACGCCCTGTCCTAGCCGCGCCGGCCGCTCCGGACGCCCTTCGGACGCCCGGCCCCTCAGGCGTTCGCCGGGAACTCGCCCGCCAGCGCGGCGGCCATCCGCAGGTGCGGCCCGGCGTCGGCGTCCCGTCCCTGCCGCTCCAGCGTGCGGCCCAGCATGAGGCGCGCGTACTGCTCGACGGGGTCACGCTCCAGTACGGCGAGCAGTTCGGCCTCGGCCTTCCGGAGCCGCGCGGAGTGGTAGTAGGCGCGGGCGAGCAGCAGCCGCGGCCCGACCTGCTCCGGGACCTCGGCCACGAGCCCTTCGAGGATGCCGGCGGCGGTGACGTACTCCTGGGCCTCGAAGAACTGCCGAGCACGTGCCCAGCGCTCGGCGGCGGTTCCGAAGTCGTAGTAGGTGCTGTTCACTTGCCCCTCCCTTGGTCCCCGGCGGTGTCCGGTGATTGCTTACACCACCCCACAACACACCAAGGTTGTTGAACATTCCACTACCACCCTGACCGTTATCGCGTGGATGCTGCTTCCGGGTACCGGACGGGATTAGGTTGGGCGCCATGAGCAATCTTGATCGTCAGGCGACGCTCTCCGTCTGCGGCGGCCGTGGCTTCGTCGTCGCCGAGCCGGTGCGTGAACTCCTCAGTCCCCGTCACGTCAAGCTCGGCGAATCCACGGAAGTGCGCAGGCTGCTGCCCAACCTCGGGCGCCGCATGGTCGGCGCGTGGGCCTTCGTGGACCACTACGGCCCCGACGACATCGCCGACGAGCCCGGCATGCAGGTGCCGCCCCACCCGCACATGGGCCTGCAGACGGTCAGCTGGCTCCACGACGGCGAGGTCCTGCACCGCGACAGCCTGGGCAGCCTCCAGACCGTACGTCCCCGAGAGCTGGGCCTGATGACCTCGGGCCGCGCGATCAGCCACTCCGAGGAGAGCCCCCGCCCACACGCCCGGCTTCTGCACGGCGCCCAGCTGTGGGTCGCCCTCCCCGACGCCCACCGCGACGTGGACCCGCACTTCCAGCACCACGCGGACCTCCCCGTGGTCACGGCCCCCGGCCTCACGGCCACCGTCATCCTGGGCACCCTGGACGGCACCACCTCGCCGGGCACGACGTACACCCCCCTGGTCGGCGCGGACCTCACCCTCACCCCGGGCACCGACGCGCGACTGCCCCTCGACCCGGACTTCGAGTACGCGGTGCTGGCGATGTCGGGCGAGGCGACGGTCGACGGCGTCCCCGTCCCGGCGGGCTCGATGCTCTACCTCGGCTGCGGCCGCACGGAACTCCCGATCCGCACGGACTCCGCGGCGGGCCTGATGCTGCTGGGCGGCGAGCCGTTCGAGGAGGAGATCGTGATGTGGTGGAACTTCATCGGCCGCTCGCACGAGGAGATCGAAGCGGCACGCAAGGACTGGACGGAGGGCCCCCGCTTCGGCCAGGTGGTGGGCTACGCCGGCACCCGCCTCCCCGCCCCGGAACTCCCGCCGGTAGCCCTGAAACCACGCGGCCGGGTGCGTTGACCAGGTCTGATCAAACACTTGTCGACCCTCTGCTGACCTTACTGACGAGCAATCAGATTCTGTCATCGGTGCGCTGCGGTGCGGTGGTTGGTGTGAAGGTGACCAGCTCCGCGCGGGCAGCTGTGCTGACGGCCTGAACGTGGAAGGACGCTTGGCAATCCGGGTTCAGTGGTGCTGAGCGTCCTCTGGTGATCCGCCTCGACCACCCGCTCTCCTCCCGCCTGCATCTACGCGCCGCGCCGTGCAGATCAGCCACGTCCCCCTCACCCCCGCCGTGATCAGCGATACCGGCAAGCCGCACGGAATGCGCGCTGTTGCAGCCTCCCGCTGACCTACCGCCCTGCCGTCGCGACTTTCGCGCCAACGCTCGGGTACGTGGACTTCGGTGTCAGGCGCGCTGTTCGGTGAGCGTGAACGGTCGGTAGCGCTGTGTCTTCGCGCCTCTGGCGTGCGACTTGAGCGAGTTCGGCGCGGCCGAAGAGGAGGGCGTAACCCGGCGGGAGCTGTGTGAGAACACGGGTGAGGACGTCACTCCCGGCGAGTTGCCCGACGAGGGTGAGGACCGTGCTGGTGTCCCAGCGTGTGGTGGCCGGCGTGCCACCAGTGCGGACGGTCAGTTCCTGCACGAACTCCTGACCGGTCAGCGGCTCGCCCGGGGCAGCGGCGAGCAGACGAGCGGCCTCGGCGGGCAACCGGGCGGCCAGAAGGGCGCGTTCGCCATCGGGCAGTTGCCGTCCGAAAGCCGCCAGTACACAGATCACCGACTCCTCGGCCCGGACGCGGGTGGGGTAGGCACCTTCGTAGCGCACGGTCTCAAGCATTCGGTCGAACGTGAAAACCTTCGATGGAACTACTGCGGCCTGTGAGGGCATGGGCAGGTGCCTTCCTCGTGATGTGTTGTCGTCAACAAGGCAGACAGATCCGTTCCGCGCCGTTGCGGATGCTCTGTCGTCTTCGGTGCCCGACTCGCGATACAGCCCTGGAGGCGGGCCGGCCGGGTCCGATCTCAGCGGTGGGTACCGAATCCGCTACGGCTTGTGCCCTCCTTCGCCGAGTTCATGCGGGTCACCGCTCACTGCGAGCCCGCTTCGCCGGGCTCGCAGTGATGATCGAGGGTGGCAGACAAGGTTGTCGCGCTCCTACTGCTCAGAGTCAGCGGCCGTCATCCGCGGTGTCGGCGCCGCAGCTCGGCCACGTTGCCAGCCGTGTCGTCAACTTCCCTGTATCCCCAAGCGTGGAGCTGGTCGACCACGTGACCGCGAGCCTTCAACATCGCCCAGGGGGCCGACTCCAGCCCCCAGTTCGCCGCCTGCCGGTTCACCAGGCTCGTCCGCAGTCGGGAAACGACGAAGCCCTCGACCTGAAATCGAGGGTCTCGGAGGCGTCAGTCGTCCCGCTGTCGGCCACAGCACGGGACGAACGTCTCGTTGCTGTTCACCCGCTTCCGGACCGGCCCGGCCCAACCAGCTCCACCGGTCTTCGGTCCGGGGGAGGACGGATCACGCCGCCAGCGCTACGGAAGTGCGGGCAGCCAAGCGGGAGCAAGAAGGACCGTTGCAGGAACAGGAGTGCCGACGGCACCGAGAAGCCCAGCGGGAGCCGGACCCACCGCACTGCTGAAGTGCACCGTGCCGTCGGAGAACACCGAGTGGCGGAAGTCCATGTTGCCGTCGATGGTGACGCCGGTGAGGTCGAGGTCGCTTCCTTGCCAGGAGTGGTGGGTTCCCCGGGGGCGTCGTCGGCGAGGTCGGCCAGGGCGTGGACGCCGCCGAGGCAGACGGCGGAGGAGTCGGAGCCCAGTTGCTCAAGGGCCTGAGTGAAGCGTTCGGTGTGGAGCCGGGTGGCTTCGCGGTGGGCGCCCGCCTCGTCGACACGCCGGCGTCGATAGGCGACGACCAGGGCGACGAGCGCACCGGCCCCGGCAACTACCCCGAAGGAGAGCTTCACCAGATCGACGAGCTGTGCCTGTGATTCAACGATGAGGAGCCCCGAAAACACCGCCTGCCCAACCTCCGATACAGCGATCTGGAGGACGAGTTGGCCGGATTCGCCGACCCCCGGATCGCACTGGTGCTTCACGGCCTGACAGCCCCGGAGAGAGCGGTGGCGCTGATCTGGGCTGTCGACAAGGGCAGTTGGGGGCGTGCCGCGCTCGATCCCGACGTGCCCCAGCTACGGGGAGCGCGCATACGGCGCAAACTCAAAGGAACTCGTGGCCCGCGCAAGGGCGATCCCTTTCCGCTGTCCGGGCTACGGCGGTCCGGGCGGCTCAGCCGCCGTCAATCTGCAGGGCGGTGACGACGAGCCGTCGAACGTGCGAGTGGAGCCAAGAGACCCCCGCACAGCGGGGGTCTCCGAGCTGCTTACAAACAGGGCGGGCTGGGCACTCGTTGCCGTCGGCCGAGTGCGGCCGGGTCAGCCCGCGAGCTGCTTCTGCAGGGCCTCGGCGTCGTGGATGGCCGACATGTGCAGGAACTTGCCGTCGCGGATGCGGTAGATGGCGTACTCGACGATCTCGATCGACTTACCGGTCGGGGCTGCCCCGAGCCACTCCTTGGCGGGAGTGCCGGTGTTGATCAGACGGGCGGCGAGGCTGTCGCCGTTGACGGCCAACTCCTGGGTCTCCCAGTGGAAGTCGGGGACCGCGTCGGTGATGCTGTGCAGCTGGGCGACGAGGGCCTCGCGGGAGCTGGGCTCGCTGTGCATGACGATGGACTCGTGGACGAATTCGTCCATGCGGTCGAACTCGTGCGCGTTGAGCGCCTCGATGTAACGCCCGTAGAACTCGCGCAGGCCGCTGTCGGACATCGGGTTTTCCCTTCTCTGGCTCCGGACCGGGCTCCGGCCGAAGCGGTATCTCGTCGTGAGGGCCGCCCATGGAGAACGTCTCGATGAGCGACAACGCGATCCCAGCGGGTTCTGTTCCGAACGGTACAGAATGGGGGCTCCGGCAAGGTCGTGGCTGGAGGAGCGGCTGTCCTGACTTGTGTCATCGCCGGTGAAGCGGGACGCGCGGGCGGGGCTGGTGAGGATTGGACCGGCAGTCCACATGGGGACGAACAGGGGAAGGCGTGGCCGCAGCGATCAGGACCAACACACAGGCCGGGCCGGTGTGTTCCACACCGGCATGATCGCCTCCGTACGCGCTGTGACGTGCCTGCCGCCGTCGGGTACGTCGACGAGGACCTTGATCTGCCCCACCGCCTCGCAGAGGTGCTCCAGCGCTGTTTTGCCGGTGGCAGAACAGTGGCCCGACGGGGTTCGACGATCACTACGGTCCCGTCTCATGATGACGATTGCGACGCGCGCGGTCGCGTACCCGGCCGACGGTCTGACGGGCGACCCGGAGGAGATGCTGGCCCGTTGTATGCCGCTGCTCGCCGACCCCGGCCGGATGCGGGGCATCGGCCACGCGGCGCTTGACGTGTTGCGCGCCGAACCGCGGACCGATCCCGACCGGATCGCCGTCGTCGGTTACGGCACCGGCGGCGCCATCGGGCTGGAACTCGGGCGTGACGGTGCCGACCTGCGCGCGATCGGGACAGTCAACGCACTGACTACAGGCCGACCGGGCGAGACGGCGCGCATCAGCTGCCCCGTGTGGGCCGGGGTCGGTTCGCAAGACCCGATCATGCCGCCCGCCCAACGGGACGCGTTCACCGCCGAGATGCAGGCAGCCGGCGTCGACTGGCGCCTCGTGGTCTACGGCGGCGCCCTGCACGCCTTCCACCATCCGCCGGTCGACCAGCCCGTGGTCCCCGGCGTCGGCTACCACCCGCGCCACGCGCAGCGGGCCTGGCGCGACATCATCGACCTGCTCACCGACGTGCCGGCCGGCATCGTGGAGGAGACCGGCACCCGTACGTACGTGCTCCTCCACTCCGGCCGCCGACGTCGTGCGGCCAGTGCGGCCAGTGCGCGACGAAATACGGCCGAACTCGGCGGCGAGGAGGCGCGGGCGACCTCTGCGGCGTGAGAGCCGTGCGGCGGCCCGTTGGGCTCAGGTCTCGGCGT
The DNA here is from genome assembly GCF_042667665.1 of Streptomyces sp. NPDC057307. Classification (NCBI taxonomy): domain Bacteria; kingdom Bacillati; phylum Actinomycetota; class Actinomycetes; order Kitasatosporales; family Streptomycetaceae; genus Streptomyces; species Streptomyces sp. NPDC057307. The sequence continues at coordinate 45,293 of NZ_JBHUZM010000009.1, forward strand.
TGCGGCGCTGGTCGGGGGTGAGGAGGTAGGCGATCGCCATGTCGCCGAGTTCGTCGGCGTACTGGCGTCTGGCCGCTTCGCTGGTGGCGGCATCGGGGCGTACGGAGTTGTGGAAGCAGGCGCCGAGGATGGCGCGGGCCACGGTGTCGAGTGCCTGCTGGGGCTGGGAGCGGCGGATCTGGTCGGTGTAGGGGTTGGCTGCTTCGAGCAGGAGGCGGTGGAGTTCGGTGATGGTGCGGGCCCCACGGTCCAGTGGCCTGGTCCCGCGCGTGCGCAGCAGCTCGGGGAAGAGGCTGCTGTCGGCGAAGGACTGCAGCAGGGCGTGCGCGTAGGCGTCCATGACACCTGGGAGCGAGGGCCGGGCCGCGCGCAGCTGCTCGGCGACGTACTCCTCGCGGCGTTCCAGCATCCGCTCGGCCAGGGCGATGATCAGCTGTTCTTTGTCCTCGAAGCGGCGGTAGATCGTCCCGACGGCAACGCCGGCGCGCTTGGCGACGCCGGCGATCGTCATCTCCTCCAGGCCGGAGGTGGAGGCGATCTCCTCGGCCGCCCGAAGGACGCGGGCCAGGGTCGCGACGCTGCGGGCCTGCTGGGGTTCCCGGTAGGCCGTTCGGCGCTCCGACTCCTCGCTCATGTCCCGCATGGTATCCGCGCGGCTTTCAACAGGTCTTTTTGACAACTGGTGCACTTCCCGGCGTACCCTCCCGATGCGAACGTGAATTCACATTCACATTCACATACTATCGGAGGTTCGAACATGCCCGACGACCAGACTCCCCAGCCCGTCACCGTGACGCTTGAGGCCGGACCCGCCGGCGCCGGGAGCATCGACGACTTCGAGCTCTTCTACGCCCGCCGTGCCCTGGACCGCTTCCGGACGCTGCTGGGCCGCCAGGGGCTCCTTGACCTGCTGGCCGAGGGCATCGCGGAGGGCAACGCCTTCCTGCGCGAGAGCGCCCGCACCTCCGACGGCGCCTTCAAGGGAGGCACCACCGTGCTCGCGGCGAAGGGGCTGACCTCGGACGAGTTCCTGACCTGGATGGACAAGGCGTTCGCAGGGGACGAGCGCGCACTTCTCGCGGCGCACCCCGAGCACTACGTGATGGGCACCGATGAGATCGGCGCGCGTGTGGTGGAGAACATCGGCGCGCACGTCGCCGACTTCTACATGGGCGGCTGGGGCACCGACGCGCTGGCCTGGGCCAAGGACGCGGATGAGCTCCTCCCGGAGTCGGAGTTTCCGCGCAAGATGTCCTCGAACCTCTTCTTGGCCGACGGCACCGTCGTCGGGCGGGCGCTGATCCAGTTCGGCGACACCGCCGACGGATTCACCGCGAACCTGACGGTCTATGTCCCCCGCACCTGCCCGGACGAGGTCCTGGACCACCACCTGCGGCACTACGCCGTCGAGTTCAGGAACTGGATCGTCGCCGCCGCGGCCGCCCGCGCCTGAGGCCCCGGCCGGGTAGCCACCGCATTTCCGGGCGTTCTCCACCTAGCCTCTGCGGTATGGCCAATGACACGTGCCCCGGCCCGGTTGAAGGGCTGGGGCACTTCCTGCGCTCGAAGAGGGAAGGCCGGGTGAACCCTTCGTGGAGTGCCGCGGTGAGGGAGTTGCCGGCCAGGATGTCGAGGGCCGGCCCGACCACGAAGGCCGGGGTGTGCTCCCACCCGTCCATCAGCTGGAGCAACTGCGGGCTGACCCCCTCCACGCCTCGGTCCCGGGGGCGCTGCGAGGCGGTGAGGCAGAGGCGGTTGAGAGGGTCGGCGGCCTCCGCGTCCAGTTTCAGTGCGTGCGCCACGGCCTCAAGCACCCCGAGGTCGGGGACCTGCACATCAAGTTCGCGGCTTTCACGGTCAACGGGGCCGCCCAACAGCAACTGGTGGTCTACCAGGCCGAAGCGGCCAGCCCGACGGCGGCGGCTTTCGAGACGCTACGAGTCAAGGTAACCCCGCCGCAGCAGGCCCGGTCCACCGCGCCCACGGCCGACCTCGCCGCCGATAAACGGTAGAAGACGGGACGTGACGCCCCGTCGGCCGGGTGAAAGAGCCGGCCGACGAGCGGCCCGGTAGCAACGCGGCCGGTGCGGCCCGCACCCTGGACATGTCGGTCGGCGTCCAGATCGACGAACTGTGCCTGTGGTTCAACGCCGAGGAGCCCGACACGCTCACCAACCGGCCGCGCGCCTGGAACCGCCTGGTGGCCAGTCTTTTGGTGCTCTGCGTCAGGTCGGCGAAGAGGGCGTGCGCACTCGCGGCCGGCGGGGGTGAGCCGCCTACCGAATGTGCTCGGAGGGGATGCAGGACAACGGAATCACATGTGTCTCATCAGGCCGAGACGCTCCGAAACGTCGGTCATCGGTCCCTCCTGGTCTGGAGGCGAAGGCGATTCCGAATACCCTTCCGGTGCTGATGTCTATAACTGCCGCACCGCTGAATCCCCAGGGAGCTGCAGCGCCCACCAGCACAATCAGGGAGTCCTCCGTCGAGCCCTGGACTGTGCAATCCTGCATCAGTCGAATGTCAGTGCCGTGATCTCCGTCATCCGTCCAACCCACTACTTTCGCTGAGGTCCCTGGCTCGGGGAGATCCATCGAGATTCTGGCCAGCCAAGGCCAGTCATTGTCGGATTCCATGACGGCCAAGTCGAGTTCCTCGTGGCGGTAGATCACTCGCGCCCGGGAGAACGTGTTGCCGAGCCTCAGTTTGAGCGAAAGCTCCATCAGCGAAACCTCCTCTGCGGGTGCCGGATCACGATGGTCCTGGCGGCGAAGAGGTCGGCGGGTCACCGCATGCGCCGCTGTCACCCAGCGCCTTGGGGTGATCTGAACAGCGCTACCCAACCGTTTGGAAACCTCGGAAGATTCCTCGTAAACGCGCGCAACAGCATTATTCGCTGACTTCATGCGCCACGGAATTACAGCGGATCTGTTGATGACCTGAGCTCCACTCAGCACGGCAGCGACTGCCGCAGCAATAGCCACCCAATTCTGGAGCCCGAAGATCGCCGCTGCGGCAGAGATGATACTCACTAATACCAAAGTGAGAGCAGGGAGAGCCCCCTCAGTTCGTTGTCGTATATTCTTCAGTTGATTCACCAATTTCCCCTTCCGTTGTCGCTTTCCTCGCGGCGGACCCAGGTCACACCCCGTGGGATCTCTCGCGTCAGCATGGCGTCGCGGGCCTCGGCGGCGACTCCGGCCCGGGGCCCGTCGGCTCCACCGGCTGCTCGCCGTACGGCATGAGCTGGTGGCGCAGCCCGGCGAGATGGTCGGCCAGGTCCGCCGGGCCGCCGCCGGCCAGTGTGGTGGCCAGCAGATGCACGGACGACGCCGCGAGCGGACTGTCCTTCAGCTGGGGTCACGCCGGGGTGGCGTCGATGACCCGCTCGCAGACGGCGCGGATCCGGTCCTTGTGGATCGCACACCATGCGCCGGCGTTCCGCTGACGGTTGCGGTCGGTGCACTGAGCTGCGAGATCCCGGCCGCCGGAGGCCTTCTGTGCCCGCCCCGGGCGCAGCGCCCGGCTTTCTGCGGACTGCCGCTGCTCAGCCCCAGCGCGCCGGCGACGGTACTCCAGGAGGCACCGCGTGAGCGGGCCGTGCGCAGGGGTTCGTGCTCCAGGGCGTCGAGTTGCGCACGGGCGATGTCCATCATCGGCAGTGCCGCGAGGACGTCCTCCGGCGGCACCTCCGGCGCCGGCTCACCCTCCCGTGCGACGTACCCGTACGCCGCCGCCCGCACCGCGCGCATCGCCGGCACCGGGTCCACGGAATACTCGCCCTCGTTGTACCGCTCCTCGAGGAGTTCCTTCGCCGCATTCCGGGCCTGCCGCCGCGCCGCGTAGTCCATCACCATGACCGCACCCTGCCACTGAAAGCGACGGTGCGTCAGCAGAATGCTGACGGACCCGAGAGTGCGGCGGCCGGGAGTGAAAACAACCAGCTGAACCGCCCATCCGGCACGGCGGTGGCCGCCGCGACCAAGGCTGCGCCCCGCCGACGCTCGGGAACGCGCCGCCCAGCACCTCCTGGAGGCGCGCCTGGAGAAGCTGCTCCTCACGCTAGGGCCTCCCACAGTGGGAGAGTCAACTGTCCGCCGACTTGTGATCCAACCGCTCGGCCACACGGACATACCGCGTGCACCAGCTGAGCGGGAGCCGGCGGATTCCGGGACAGCGAGAGGCCGACTGACGGCGCTGCGCCACCGCGTTCGGACCTCAGAACGTCTGCCCGGGTTGGCCACCGCGCCTCCACTTGTCGGACGGTCCGGTAGGTCATCCAACCGGTCCGACGCTCATAGCCGCGAGCAGCAACCCGGGGAACCCTCACGGCCACGGCACCGGCGCCGAGCCCGGTGCTCGGTCCGCCGGCCCCGTATCGACGAGTCGGTGCACCGCCGCCATATGTCGGCGAGGCGGTCGAAGGAGAAGACGCGACGGGTACGGGCGGACCACCACCACCATGACGGAGGCTGCGGCTGCCCGGCGCACGAGGTTCGGAATTCGATGCCGCGGGACCGATGATTTTCTCGCCGAGCCGCGGTCCCATCTGCATCAGAAGTTTCGGCACTTGCACGTGAAGCGGAGAGAAAAGCATGTCAGCATCTCGCCAGCCGGCGGTCACGGTGGAGTCGACGGTCGTCTCGAGCGACGGCACCCCTATCGCGTTTGAGCAGTCCGGCAGCGGGCCGGCGGTGATCCTGGTGTCCTCGGCGCTGGCCGACCGTTCCGACACCAAGAAACTCGCCGGCCTCCTCGCCCCGCACTTCACCGTCGTCAACTATGACCGCCGCGGTCGGGGCGCCAGCGGCAACAACGCCGACTACGACGTGCGGCGTGAGATCGATGACATCGCGGCGCTGATCGAGCATGCGGGCGGTTCTGCCTCGGTGTTCGGCAGTTCGTCAGGTGCGGTACTCGCTCTGCGCGCCGCTGCGGCCGGCCTGAACATCAAGCGGCTCGCGCTCTACGAGCCGCCCTTTGCCGTCGCCCCCGGCGACTTCGGACCGCCGCAGGGCTTCGCGCGGCACATCGACGGTCTGATTGCCGAGGACCGGCGCAGCGAGGCGGTCAAAACCTTCATGACCAAGGCCCAGGGCATGCCCGCCTTCATGGTCGGATCGATGAGGCTGATGCCCGGAGTGTGGTCGAATCTCAAGGCAATGGCCCATACGCTGCCGTACGACATCGCGGTCATGGGCGACACCCAGCAGGGCAAACCCCTCACCGCCGAAATGTGGTCGCCCGCGACTGCGCCGACCCTCGTCATGACCGGTTCCAAGAGCCCGGACGGCTTCCAGAGCGCCGCGCGAGCGGTCACGGAGGTGCTGCCCGACGCCGACCATCACACGCTCCAGGGCCTCAACCACGGAGCGGTGGTCATGGCACCCAAGAAACTCGCGCCGAAGCTCATCGAGTTCCTTCAAGGCTGAGCTTCTTCTTGATCTTCTGGCTTCGAACGGCGTCCCGAACTTGATCACCCAGGCGAGGGGCGCCGGACGTAGGGGCGGCCTTCGTCCGATCTTCTGCTCCGACCAAGGTGCGGGTGACCGGGACGAAAGCTGTGAGGGCGAGTCTGCTGCCTGATGCTTCCAGGAGGGGAGCGTCCCGGTGGCGACGGCGCGACGATCGACATCCAGATCGCGGCGATCGGCCATCTCATCCATGCCGCGCACGCGCGGGGCGTCGACAACGCGCTGCCCGAGCTGCTCAAGTCCGGCCTGGTTTCGTTCGGGGATGCGGGGTACTCGGCAGTCGTAAGAGCGCAGCGGCTCGGTTGTCCGGTGGCTGTCAGGCTTCGCCAAGCTCGGCACGCGAGGGCGAGGGAAGTACTGGCGGTCCCGCCTGCTGCTGTGCATCGAAGACCTTGAGATTGGGAACACCATGATTCTTCTTGGCGTCATTCTGCTTCTCATCGGCCTGGCGGTCGGTGTGTCCCTCCTTACGACCATTGGTGGTGTGCTTGTTCTGATCGGTGCGGTCTTGTGGGTGCTCGGTGCCACGGGTCGCGCTGTCGGTGGCCGTAAGCACTACTTCTAGGAAGCCGCCGTCCACGTCGTGTGCCAGATGGGCCGTGCGCGCCGGGCCCGCAGTGGCGGCCTGGTGCGCGGTCCAGGGCACGGGGCATCGAGTGCCCAGTCGCCCTTGAAGGTCGCGAATTCCCAAGTAGCACGCTCCGATTTGGGCGGAGAGAGGGAAGACCCGCAGGCGCGCCGTCGGTTGTACCGGCAGGGTCGGTGCAGATTGCCGCTGGTGCGTCACAGCGATCCAATTCGCTTTACCCCAAACGGCGGTTGGGACGAAGGCCGCCGCGAGTAGTTCGTCCTCACCACACGGGAAAAGATCACTGACGCTCAGCACTTCGTCCCGCATGAGGTCCGTGACACGGGCGGAACCCGGTCGTCCCGCGACGCCCCGGCGATGACGGTCTGTCTCGCCGTCATGTCACTTGCGGGCCCGGCTACTTGATGAGGGCGTTGGCGATGATGATGACCAGGCCGATGAGCATGTCGAGGGCGCCGGCGCGGTATGCGGAGGGCCATCGGTGGCCGGCGGTGCGGGCGGCCTGGGTGCCCCAGGTGAACAGGGCGAGGGTGTTGAACAGGAGGGCTGTGTCCACGGCTGTGGTTTCCGCCCACCATCCGGCTTGCGCGGTGAGGAGTATTCCGACCGTGGGCAGTGTGGCGGCGACCAGTGGCCATTCGGCGAGTACCAGCCGGAGTCTGGTCGCGCCGGTTGCCCCGTCGGTGGTCGCGCGCTGGGCGATGACGTGGGCGTATCCGTGGGCTGCGGCCGACGTGAGTGCGGTGAGCAGGATCCACAGTGCGTCCGGGCCGGGGTCGGCCTTTTCGCCCGTGGTGTCGAGTGCGGCTGCCAGGGCGGTGGCCAGGACCAGGCCGTAGATGCCGCTGAACAGGGACCGTTCCTGCGGCCGGTGACGCGAGGTCACCTTGGGTGCGACCACTCCCACAGGCCCCTAGAGCAGGCTGAGCGCCCGCATCGCCTCGCGTTCGACGCGTGAGAGTTCGTGGAGGATGGAGCCGGCCCGTACGAGGTCGTTCGCGTCACCGGTTTCGCCTGCTGTCGCGACGAGTGCGGCCACCTGTGTCCAGAGCGTGGCGGCCTCGGCGTACAGGCTGTGGCCGGTGCGCAGGTGGCTGTCGGCGATCAACTGGGAGCACTCGGCGAGGAAGTCCCGGTAGAGGTTGCGGAACAGGGCGCCGCCGGTGCCGGCCCGCTCCATGAGCGCGGCGGCCCGTGGCAGGTCCTCCTGCGGACTGTCGCTGCGCCGCAGCCACTTCGGCACCTGCTTGGCGGTCTTCTCGATGCCCCGGTGGCCCAGATTCGCGATGGGCGGGTTCAGGAAGGCATCGGCGCAGGTTTTGATCGCGGGGATGATCCGGTCCCGCGGTGACGTCAGGCTGCCGGGCACCGTGATGGTGAAGGAGCGGTGCCTGGCGGTCATGGGGCCGCGTTCGGCCCTGGCCCTGGCCAGGCCGGCGAGGCCGGTCGAGACGGCTCCGCCCTGTGGGGCGGTGTCCACCAGGTAGGCGGCCTGTTCGTCGTAGCCGTACATCGCCACGACATGCCCGCCGAAGTGCACCTTGGTACTGAAGTAGTCCAGGTGGTAGCTGTCGAGCTGAAGCCCGACCGGCCGCCCGGCGTCGATGGGTGCCGCCACATTCTGCCATGCCTTGCGCGGGGAGGTGGTCTCTTCGACCAGCAGCTCAAGCCCCAGCGTGGCGACCAGGTTCCTGGTCAGCTCGAAAGGCTTGACCCGGCCTCCCAGGAAGGGGAAGCCCATGCCCTTGCTGTCCCAGTAGATGAAGGACAGCCCGGAGCCGAGCCCGAACAGCATGGGCTCGGACAGGTCCAGTCCCTCATGGCGCAGCAGCACGCCCAGCGCCGTCGTCTCACAGTGCTGCGTACCGCGGACATCGAGGTCTCTCACCATGGGCATGCCGCTCATTCTTCCTCCTTCCGCCTTGACGGAACCCGCCCACCAACACCCCTGAGCCGGCGACCGGTCGACCGTGACAGAAGGCCATCCGACGCGGTGGGCCCGGTCCTTCAGATCACGAACAGAACCGGGTCGGCCTCGGCCGACTCGGGCAGGGGCAGGGGCAGGGGCAGTTCGAACAGCGGCTGTTCGCCGGGCATCGGCATATCCACGATGCCGAGGGATCCGGGGCAGGACACCAGGGAGCCGTCCGCGCCGCGGCGCGCGCCCGGGGCGTCGTGGCGCCAGACGCGGCCTCTCCGAATCTGGCCGGCGACCGGCCCGGCAGCGATCGCACGATCGCAGACGGCGCAGTTGACGCGGGGAAGCTTCACACGGACCAGTGTGACGCACACCGACTTCCCCGGCGTCTCTGTCGCCGGTCGTGACCGTCGTGGACGACGGCTCGCGCATGATGCGTGGCTGATACACGGCCGAGGTACGGTCACAAGGCCCGGGTCGCCCGTACGGCTCCGGGCGTCGGCACGGCATGGCATGCACGGCTCGGCACGGCATGCTCGGCTCGGCACGCACGGCACAGCTGAACGAGCACGCACGACAGGTGGAAAGAAATGTCCGTCTCCATTCTTCTCGTCGAGGACGACGAGGTCATCCGGAAATCCGTCGCGATGGCGCTGGAGCGATACGGCTACCACGTGGCCGTGGCGGGAGACGGTCTGACGGGCCTGGAACTCTTCCGGGAACGGCGGCACGACCTGCTGCTGCTCGACGTGATGCTGCCGGGGCTGGACGGTATCGGACTGTGCCGCCGGATCCGGGAGTCCAGCACCGACCCGATCCTGATGATGTCGGCGCGGGGCGACGCGCTGGATGTCGTGTCGGGGCTGGAGGCCGGTGCCGACGACTACGTCGTCAAGCCGGTGGACACGTCCGTCCTGGTGGCGAGGATCCGCTCGCTGCTGCGCCGGGCGACATTCGCGCCGGGCCCGGCCGGGGGCGAGGCGCCGCCACCCGAGCCGAACGGGCCGAGGGAGCCGAACGGTCCGGCCGTCGCCGAGCGCCGCCTGCTCGTCTTCGGCGACCTGAGCATCGACACCGGCGGCCTGGAGGTGTTCCGGGCCGGTAAACCGGTCGCGTTGGCGCCCACCGAGCTACGCCTGCTGCTGGAGTTCGCGGCCCACCCCGGGATCGTGCTGGAGAGGCAGACACTGCTGCGCAACGTCTGGGACTACGGCTGGGACGGGGACAGCCGCGTGGTCGATCTCTGCGTACAGCGGCTGCGCAGGAAGATCGGGGCCGAGCGGATCGAGACGGTCCGCGGCTTCGGCTACAAGCTGCGGCGCTGACATGGGCGGCTCCCCTCCGACTCTCCTCAACTGGCGCTCCCTGCGCTGGAAGATCGCCCTGCTGGTGGCCGTCGCGTGCTGCTCCATCGCGTTCATCGTCGGCCTGCTGGTGCACGGCAGCACGTACGAGCGGTCCATGAACGACGGCGCGGCCAGGGCGTACACCGCCCTGGACAACGCTCTCGCGTCGAGCACCGACAGCCCGGACAGCCCGGCCAGCCCGAATGGATCGGACAGTCCCGACAGCATCGACAGCGGTGGCGACAACGTCGCAGATGTCGTACACAGCCCGGCGGAGATGCCGGCCGAACTGGTGCGCAAGGCCCGGGAACACGGGCAGGCCGACCTGTACGACGAGAGCAGGACGTACAGCCCGCGCATGTGGGTCGCGGAGCGACAGGCCGACGGCGGCCTCGCGGCGGTCTCGATCGACATGACCCCCGACCAGCTCAGCCGCCGCGCCCTGGACCGGAACATGTGGAAGTACTCGCTGGCCGCGCTCGCCGTCATCGTCCCTCTCTCCGCCGTCGCCGCCGAACTCCCCAACCGGCGGCTGCGCCGGGTGGCACGGACCGCGCGGCGCATCGCCTCCGGTGATCTCGCCGCCAGGACCGAGGTGGGCGGCCGGGCGGGCGACGAGATCACCGAGATCTCGGCCACCGTCGACGCCATGGCCGACAGCCTCCAGGACCGGTTGCTGAGCGAACAGCGCTTCACCGCCGACGTCGCCCACGAGCTGCGCACCCCGTTGATGGGTCTGGTCACCTCCAGCGGTCTCCTCCCGGAGGGCGAGGTGACCGAGCTGGTCAGGGACCGGGTGCGCGTGCTGCGGACGCTGGTCGAGGACCTGCTGGAGATCTCACGCCTGGACGCGGACGCGGAACGGGCCGACGTCCGGCCGGTACCCCTGGGCGAAGTCGTCGCCGAATCCCTGGCCAGGACGGGGCTCGTGGCGCGTCTGACGGTCTCGGGCAGGCCGGTGGCCGAGACGGACCCGCGCCGACTGGACCGTATCGTCGCCAATCTCGTGACGAACGCGCACCGGCACGGGCGGGCGCGGGAACGGGAGCAGGGGCGGGAGCAGGAACACGAGTCGGCGAGGGTCGAGGTCGAGGTCGCCGACGGGGTCGTCGTCGTACGCGATCACGGCCCCGGCTTCCCCGAGTCGCTGCTGGCGAACGGACCGCGGCGCTTCCGCACGGGCGCGGCCGAACGCGGCCGGGGCCAGGGCCTGGGCCTCACCATCGCGCTGGGCCAGGCGCGCGTCATTGGTGCCACGCTGATGTTCGCCAACGCGGCGGACGACGGGGGCGCGGTGGCGACGCTCCGTCTGCCGACGGACCAGGCCGGGACGGATCACGCCGGGACGGATCACGCCCGGACGGGCTGACACAAGACCGGTTGGCACAAGATCGGCTGATACAAGACGGATGGGCAGCGGAGCGGCTACGGACAGACGCTTCGGACCGTACGGAAACCAGCGCCTCCCAAGGTGGCTCATATGCGCGAACGACGCGCATTCCGCCACGTCGGAGCCCCTGGAGGTACCCGCCCATGCACCCCGTCCCGCGCTCTCGCGTCGCCCGCCCGCTCCGTAAGCGCCTGATCGTTCTCATGACGGCCGCAGTCGCCATGACCGTCATCGGCGTGGTGGGCGGTACGTGGGTAGTCACGGGTCACGGCGGAGCCGACGACCTGAGCCCCGGGGCGCGCTCCCTCCCGTGGCCGGCGGACGGCCAGGCGAGCGTGTGGGTCGAGGGCGTCGGGAGCCTCGGGACGAAGGGGGAGCAGAAGCCGGTGCCGATCGCGAGCGTCACGAAGGTCATGACGGCGTACGTGATCCTCAAGGACCACCCCCTCCCGGCAACGGACCCCGGCCCGGTCATCACGGTCGACAGGAAAGCGGCAGCGGAGTCCGGCTCGGCCGACGAGTCGACCGTCCGGGTCTACGAGGCGCAGCGGCTCACCCAACGGCAACTGCTCGAACTGACGTTGATCCCCTCGGGTAACAACATCGCCCGCCTGCTGGCCCGTTGGGACGCCGGGAGCCAGGAAGCCTTCGTCAGGAAGATGAACCGCGCCGCCGCGAAGCTCGGCATGCGCAACACCACGTACACCGGGGCGAGCGGCTTCGAGTCCACGAGCCGGAGTACCGCCGTCGACCAGTTGAAACTCGCTCGCGAGGCCATGCGCGACGAGGCGCTTCGCGAGATCGTCGCCATGCCCGGCACCGTGGATCCCACCACGGGCGCCACGATCCCCAACACCAACACCCTGCTGGGCCAGGCCGGCGTTATCGGTCTCAAGACCGGCTCCAGCACGCCGGCCGGAGGCGCCCTGATGTGGGCGGCCACGGCACAGACACACTCCTCGAAACGCCTGATCCTGGGCGTCGTCCTTCACCAGCGGGCGGACACCAGCCCGCAGGAGGGGCTTCAGGCGGCGCTCGACAGCAGCGGGAAGCTGATCGAAGGGGCGCGGAAGTCGCTGGGGACGGCGGTGAGGGCACAAGCCGCACCCTCGGACGCGTCACGAAACAACCCCGCGCAGAACCTAGGACTCAGGACGACGACCTGTCGAACCGCACCGCTGTCCGCACGCCGGCGGCGTACCGGGAGGGCTGCTCCCAGGCCGCGAAGTGACCGCCTGCGGGCTCCTCGGTCCAGGAGCGTACGTCGAAGAAGCGTTCCGCGAACTCGCGGGGCGCGTTGACCAGGTCCTTCGCGAAGACCGTGAAGGCCGCCGGGGCTTCGATCCGCCCGGCCGGCTTCGGCCCGCTCTCCACGTACGGCGAGAACGAGGTGCCGATCGCGCCGCTGAACCAGTAGGCCGTGATCCAGGTCAGCAGCTCCTCGCGGGCGAACACCGACTCCACCTCGCCACCGCAGTCCGTCCACGAACGCAGCTTCTCCAGGATCCAGGCGGCCAGCCCGGCGGGCGAGTCCCCGAGGGCGACCGCCAGGGTGTGTGGTCTGGTCGCCTGCTCGTGCATGTAGCCGCCCTCGGTGGCCTGCCAGCGGTGGCCGTGGTCGACGTAGGCGCGCTCGACCTCCGACAAGTCCGATGGAGGGTCCACCAGAAACCGGTTCTGGGACACATCCGTCAGATGCAGGGCGGCGACCCGGTCGGGGTGGGCGGCGGCCAGCGCCTCGGCGACATCGCAGCCCACATCACCGGCCGAGACGACGTAGCGCTGGTGGCCGAGTTCGGACATCGCTTCCGCGACGGCCTCGGCCATGGCCGCCGACGACATGCCGAGGCTGTCGAGGGGGGCCGCGAACGGGAAGCCGGGCAACGCCGGAACGATCAGGTGCAGGTCCGACAGCAAGGGCAGAACCTTCTCGAACCGCAGGACCGAGTCGGGCCAGCCGTGCAGCAGCACCACCGGGACGGCGCCGGTTTCGATGTCCGCGTCGGTGTCCACCTCGGCTTCGATGTCCACGTCGGTGTCTGTGTCCGTGTCCGCCGGGGGCAGGTCGATCAGCCGGAGCGGAGTGCCGCCCTCGCCGGCCAGGACCCACGGCAGGGCGCGGATCCGGGTCTCGTGCTCCCGCCAGTCGTAGGACTCGGCCCAGTGGGCGATCAGGTCCGCGAGGTAGTCACCTTGCACACCGCGCGTCCAGCCGAATCCCTGAGGGAGGTCGACCCGCCGGTAGGCCCGTAGCCGGGTGCGCAAGTCGTCGAGTGCGGCTTGCGAGACGGGGGACGGGGCGGCGTGCTCGGCGCGGGTCATGGGCGTGATCTTTCCCTCGGGGGGGGCATGGCTGGTACTGCAACGGCGTTTGGCATGACGGGGTGTCGTGACGGTCGATTCCGTGTCGTTTTTACGGTCGGCGGCCGTGCCGTCCGAGCCGGTCAGGGCAGCATCGTGGCAAAGGCGTGGCGCAACTCGGCGACGTAACTCTCCGGCACCTCCAGCATCGGGAAGTGCCCGCCGCGATCGGCTTCGTGCCAGTAACGCAGATCGCGATACCGCTGCTCGACCCACGCACGCGGCAAGCGCTCCATGTCCCCGGGGAAGATCGACACGGCCGACGGCACCTCCACCAGCTCGCGGCGGGTCGGCGGGTAGTTCTCCCAGTAGAAGCGCGCCGAGGAACCGGCGGTGCCGGTGAACCAGTAGAGGGAGACCATGTCGAGCATCCGGTCGCGGGAGATCGCGTTCTCCGGATGCCCGTCGCAGTCGGTCCAGCCCTGGAACTTCTCGACGATCCAGGCGAGTTGTGCCACCGGCGAATCGCTGAGCCCGTAGGCGAGCGTCTGCGGGCGGGTGGACTGCTGGAGCGAGTACCCGGCGCCGGTCCGCCAGAACTCCCGCGTCGCCGCCAGGGCACGCTTCTCCTCCTCGGTGAGTTCTCCCTCGTCGTCGGGCTCCCGCACATAGGGCGTGAAGGTGTGCAGCGCGTCGACCCGGCCGGAATGCCACACGCCGAGCGCGGTCGCCACCCTGCCGCCCCAGTCTCCCCCCGCCGCCACGAAGCGTTCGTAGCCCAGCCGCGACATCAGCACCGCCCACGCGTCGGCCGTCTTCTCGACCGACCAGCCCGTTGTCGACGGCTTGTCGCTGAATCCGAACCCCGGCAGGGACGGGGCGACGACATGGAAGGCCGGCACGCTCTCCCGAGGCGGGTTCGCCAACCGCTCTGCCACCTCAAGCGGTTCGATGACCGAGCTGGGCCACCCGTGGGTGAGCACCAACGGCCTCGCGTCCGGGCGCGGGGAGCGTACGTGGAGGAAGTGAATGCCGAGATCGAAGATCCGCGTGCGGCCCTGCTCGTGCGCGTTGAGCTCCGCCTCGAAGCGGCGCCAGTCGTAGCCCGTGGCCCAGTGGTCGGCGAGTTCGCTCACGTAGGCCAGCGGCACGCCCTGGCGCCAGTCGGCGTCCGCCGTATCCGGCGAGGTGCTCACCGACTCACGCTCGGGCAGCCGCGCGCGGCTCAACCGTTCGCGAAGATCAACCAGGGCTTTCTCCGGCACCTCCACCGAGAACGGCTCGATGCTCTCATCCGCGGCCATGTGCTCCTCCTCCTTCTCAGTAAGAGGTCGTGCCCGACAGCAGATCTGTCGGACACGACTACGAAGAACTCGGGTGTCAGTCGGTGCCCTCCTGCCCTCCTGCCCGCCATCCGAACTTCGATGATCGACTCCCTCCGATGTCCTCGACATGACACCTGCGCTGCCGCCGTCGTACCGGCGACGCGCCTGCCGAGCACGGCCGTCGCGTTCGATCACCGGTGCTCAGCCACCGGTGCTCAGCGCGTACGACGGCGTGTGCCTTCAGCCGCCGAGGGTCACTTGCCTTCCAGCCGTCCCAGCGGGTGGGCGCCGGTGAGGACGGACTGGGCCGTTGCCCAGTCGGTGTGGTCCAGGCCGGTGACGTGACGCAGGTAGGCGAGGGTGACCTGCTGGACGAGAGCGACACGGTCGGGGTTCTCGTCGGTGGTCTCCGTCACCGCGTAGCCGGAGATGCCTCCGAGGAAGTGTTCGCCTCCGTAGACGGTGAGCAGGCTCTTGTTGGCACGGCTGAGGGTGTACGGGTCGCTGGTCCAGGCCGGCCCTCGGGTGGAGAGCGGGAGGTCGTCCTTGTCGCCGGCGACAACCAGTCCGGGAGCGGTGATGTGGGAGAAGTCCTGATTACGCAGCCACGGAAGGTTCTCGTGGGCGAAGGGGGTCAGTTCGGCTCCGCCTTTGCCGGCGGTGGCCAGCTGAATGCTGGCCATGACCCGGGAGTCGGACAGATCCTCGGCGATGCCGGTCTGCGGGTCCGTGACGCGCAGACCCACGAGAAGGCCCGCCGTCTGGCCACCGAAGGAGTGCCCCGCAGCGACGATACGGCTGTGGTCGACCCGGCCGGCCAGGCCGGGCACGGCCGCCTCCAAGGTGTCGAGCCCATCCAGGATGTGCTTCATGTCCTGCACGCGGTAGCGCCACATCCGGGGCTTGCGGGGGTCGTCTGCGGGGATGTCGAACCGCTTGGAGTCGAGGTGCGTCGGCTGGATCACTACGAAACCGTGTGTGGCCCAGTGGTCGGCCAGCGGGGCGTAGCCGTCCAGGTTCGCGCCGAATCCGTGCGCGAACAGCACGATCGGCAGATGGGTGCCGGTGACGGGGGCGGAGATCCGTACACGCAGATCCTCGCCGCGCTGCGCCGAGGGCAGCACGAGCGGCTTGACGGCTACGGCAGGGGTTGGCACGGGGCCGGTGAGGCCGGTCGTCCGATAGGTGATCATACGAGTGCTTCTTCCAGGGTCGGGTGTCGCTCGCGGCGGTCGGAGCGCTCGGGGCGTTCAGGGCGTCACAGGGGGAGCCGGCGCCGAACGTGACGGAGAGTCCGGCGAAGGGCATATTGGGTACCGTAAAACTTGACGTTGACGTCAAAGGCAAGCCCGGCAAGTCCTTACGGCGTAGATCACTTGGAGTTCTCAATGCGCATCGGCGAGCTCGCCCGCCGGACAGGCGTCAGCACGCGGGCCCTGCGGTACTACGAGGAGCAGAATCTGCTGGCCGCCGAGCGCAGCGACAGCGGTCAGCGTCACTATCCGGAAGCCGCGGTCGATCGAATCCGCCTGATCCAGGAGCTGTACACCGCCGGCCTGTCCAGCAAGACCATCGCCGAGCTCACCCCCTGCGTCGTCGAAGGCAAAGCCACACCCGAGCTTCTCGACCGCCTGGCTGTGGAGCGTGAGCACATCGACCGGCGCATCGCGGACCTCATCCAAACCCGGGACCGGCTCGACGCGGTCTTCGTCGGCGCCTCCGCCAACATGCGCACCGGGGCTTCCTGCCGGCAGGGGACCGACGCGTAAGGCTGGCGCTCACTCCGTCCGGGTGATCTGGGCATATTCCCGGCGCTGCCTGAGTGCCGCGGCCACGAACGAGGCGACCAGCGGTCGGCGATCCTGCTCGGTCCAGGCAAGTACCAGGCGGCTGGGCGGTGCGTCGGCCACCGGGACGCGGACCAGGCCGGCCGGGACGGGTTCGACCAGCGAGCGGGGCAGCATTCCGATCATCCGGCCCACCGTGATCATCTGGAACATCTGCACCACGTCGGCGATCTCGGGATCGGTGCCATCACTCCTCGGTGTCCCTTTCCAACGCGGCAGCGGCTCACCGTCCAGATCGGACATGCGCACGGAAGTGTGTCCGGCCAGCCGGTGTCCGGCCGGGACGACGGCGACGCGGTCCTCGGTGAGCAGCGTCTCGTGGGCCAGGCCGTCGAGGTCGTCGAACGGCGCGTAGAGGAGGCCGACATCGGCCCGGCCGTCGCGCAGGAAGTCGGCCCGGTCGGTCGGACCGCTGAACAGGATGTCCACCTGACGTGCGTCGGGCTGCTGCGCGTATTCGGCCAGGAGGCCGGAGAGCAGGCCGGCGTCGCCGCCGGGTTTGAGTACGAGCCGCAAGGGGGCCTGACCGTCGTCGGCCCGCTGGGCGTGCCGGACGGCGGCGCTGACCGCGTTGAGCGCGTGCCGACCGTGTTCCTGCAACGCCTTCCCGGCCGGGGTGAGTTCGACGTGCCGGCTGGAGCGGATGAAGAGCGGGACACCGAGCCGGTTCTCGATCCGCCGGATGGCCTTCGACAGCGCCGGCTGGGCGATCGAGAGCCGGACGGCGGCCCGGCCGAAGTGCAGCTCGTCGGCGAGCGCGATGAAGTACTCGAGCTCGCGGGTCTCCAGTTCAACCATGCCTCCAGGTTATCGCCGGATGGCAAACCGATCTTGGACGCCGGCGCCGTACGGAGTCAGGATTGACCGCATGATCACGCACACGATGATTGTCTCCTTCGACCAGCCGCTGCCCGACGCCGAGCTGGATCAATACCTCGCGGATATCGAAAAGGTCATGCTCGACTCCGGATTCGTGGAGTCGGTCACGTCCCGGCGCCACATCCCCGTCCCCGGCGAGGAGGCCATTCCAGCCCTGATCGCGACCGCGATCGTGCGGGTCGCTGTCGCCGACACCGACGCCCTCGCGAAGTCGTTCACCGCGCCGGGCCTGCACGAGGTCATCGGCCGCTGGCAGGCCAGGCACCCGTACAAGGTCGCCTGGGCGAACCACACCGCACTGGCATGAGCGGCGCTTCCCGACAGCGGGCCCGGTCGCCGGGGCCGGCGCCGCGGTGGCCGTGCTCGACATCGACGCGGGCGCACGCGTTGCCGCCGATCGAGGGCCGTACGCGACGGCGAAGCTTCTGACGGACACGGGTTGATGACCGAGATCAAACGTGTCTGGGTGAGAGCCCTCCCCGGAGAATGCGGAGGTAAGCCTCGGCCGCGCCGGTCCGCCGGTCCGCGGGGTGCTCGTTGACGGCATGGACCAGTCCGCACAGGAGCTTCAGCAGGTTTTCGGCGGTGAGGGCGGGAGCCGGCTCAATACGTGCGAGAAGACGGGAAGTGGCCGCGCCCAGTTCGGTCTTGGCCTGGCGCAGGGATTCCGTCTCGTCGGTCGCGGTGATCAGGATGTCGACGAGGCCGGGCTGGGCGAGGGCGGCCGAGAGTGCCGCGTGGAGGAACTCGATGAGGGCTTGGACGGGCTCCGGTAGCCGCTCCGCCTCGGTCGCCACGTCGATGAGGCCCCGTACAGAGTCCGCCAGGACGCCCTCCAGCATCGCCCGCTGGGTCGGGAAGAGCCGGTAGACCGTCCCGACCCCGACACCGGACCGGCGTGCCAGCTCGTTGAGGGTGAGCGTGATCTCCCCGGCGGTGACGGCCTGGTGGGCCTCGTCGAAGATCCGTTGTCTGTTCCGTACGGCGTCGGCTCGCACGTTCCCTCACTCCCGCTCACGATGCTAGATGGATAGGTTATCAGGTTCGTGTTACGGTGAAGTTGATAGCCAATCCACTTAGTCGATCCGCTTAGCCGATCCACGTAACCGCTGGGAGCAGCCATGACCGTCGTATTCGTGCACGGGGTGCCGGAGACACCGACCATCTGGAACGGCGTCCGGGAACGGATCGATCAGCCGACCGTCGCCCTGCGGCTGCCCGGCTTCGGCGGCCCCCGCGCCTCTCACCCGCGGGACCGGGACAAGGAGGCGTACGCGGCGTGGCTCGCCGACGAACTGCGTGCCGTCGACGGGCCGGTCGATGTCGTCGGCCACGACTGGGGCGGCCACCTCGCGATGCGGGTCGTCTCCGCCTACGACGTGCCGGTACGCAGCTGGGTCTCCGACGTCGCCCACGGCTGGCACCCCGACTACCAGTGGCACGAGGCGGCCACCTACTGGCAGCGGAGCCCGGAGGGCGAGGAATCGCTGGCCGGGCTGCGCGAGTCGCCGTCCGGCAGTGGCCGTACCTTCGGCGATCTCCTGCAGCCCCGCGGCCTGAGCCCCGAACTGGCGCGGGAGATCGACGACGTACACGACGAGGAGATGAGCGCCGCCATTCTGGCGCTCTACCGCTCCGCCTGGCCCAACTTCCATGCCGACTGGGGCAAGAACGTCGACCGTCCCGTCGTCGCTCCGGGACTGATACTGGCCCCGACCGGTGACCCCATGGCGCAGCCCGCGCGGGACCGGGAAGTGGCCGCACGCTTCGGGGCCCGGCTCGTGGAACTGGACGGTCTCACCCACTACTGGATGCTCCAGGACCCCGAACGGGCAGCAGACGTGCTGCGCCGTTTCTGGGCGGCACTTCCCGCCTGAGGACAGCGCAGAGCCGAGCGGAACTCCGGTGCGGAGCGGGCTATTTCGAGCTGCCGCTCGACGACTTCACCGATCCGCACCGTGGTCACCGCGGATGTGCGGCCGGTCCCCACCTCCGCCGGACTACGGGAAAACGCGCGGGCGGCAGACCCGTTCCGCGACGTTCACTCCGATTCGGCCGCGCGGTACCGGGGAGCGAATTCCTCCTCGATGAACCGTTCGATGGAGGTGGGGGTGGAGGTGCGGGCCGTGCGTGGCTGCTCCATCCGCGTGTGCCGGGAGTTGAGGGCTGCGCCGACCTCGGCCATCATGTCCGCGACGTTGACGGACACGCCTTCGGCGCGGAGTCCCGCGTGGAAATCGGCGATGCTGATCTGCTCGTACGTGAGGTCGTCCGCACCCACGGCCTTCGCGATCACGCCCACCGCCTCTCGCATACTCACGTCGCGTTCGCCCTGCAGCTCCAGGACCTCCGTACCGTGCCAGGTCCCGGTGGCGAGTTCCTCCGCGGCTCGGCCCCCGAGGTCGGGGGTGGTGACGAAGGGCAGGGGAACGTCGGGTTCGAAGGGGGCGCTGATGCGGTGGTGGACCCTGGCCGAGTGGATGTGGGGCAGCAGGTTCTCCATGAAGTAGCCGGCCCGCAGCCACAGCGTGTCGACTCCGGGGAGCGCCGAGAGACGCTGCTCGAAGCGGTGGAGTCCCAGGACCGGCCCGGTGCCGGCGGCGTGCTGGGCTCCCCAGCTGCTGAGTCCGACGACACGGGTCACGCCGGACTCGGTGACCGCCTCGGTCAGGGAGGCCGCCACCTGGTCCTGGAAGGCGCCGAAGTCGGGGTGGCCGGGGATGTAGTTGGGCTGGATCACCGCGTAGACGCCGGCCGCGCCGCGGAAGGCTTCCGCCAGTGCGGCGGCGTCGGTCTGGTCGGCCTCCCACACCTCGGCGCCGCGTTCGGCGAGGTCGGCGAGCCGCCGGGCCGAGCGGCCGACGGCCCGGACTCGGTACCCGGCTGCGAGCAGGTGCAGGGCGGCGGCGCGTCCGGTGCGGCCACCGGCGCCGGTGATGACGAACATCGACGTATCTCTTTTCCTTGGCGTGCCGGACTTTTCCGGTAGGCGTTCGAGACGTTAGCCACCTGGCGAACGGGTCGGGTATGAGTGACGCACCCACCACGGAGTCCCGGTCGGCGCAGGTCGGGCGCCTCGCCCCGAGGGTCGGCACACTTCGTTCGGTTGGGCGCCCCGTCGTTACGCTGGTGGGATGAAGGTTTCGACGGAGCGCGGCGGAGGCGGGCCACTGGCGGACTTCCTGCGTGCCAGACGGAACGAGGTACGGCCCGAACAGCACCGGCTGGCCGCGGGGTCGCGGCGCCAGGTGCCGGGGCTGCGGCGGGACGAAGTGGCGTTCCTGGCCGGGATCAGCACCGACTACTACGTACGCCTCGAACAGGGCAGGGAACGCCGGCCGTCCCACGCGGTGGTGGAGGGCCTGTGCAGGGCGTTGCTGCTGGACACGGTGGCGAAGCGGTATCTGCGCGAACTCTCCGCCGGGACCGCCACGGGCGGGGAGGCGCCCGGCATGGGCACGGATCGCCGGGAGGCCGTGCACCAGTTGCTCGGCTCCATGACGGTGCCCGCCCTGCTGGTCAACCGGTGGCTCGACATCGTGGGCGGCAACGCACTCGGCGATCTTCTCCACGAGGGGATGGAGCCCCGGGACAACTATGCGCGCTTGGTGTTCCTCGCCCCCGGGGCGCGGTCGTTCTTCACCGACTGGCCCGAGCTGGCCCGCTG
The DNA here is from genome assembly GCF_042667665.1 of Streptomyces sp. NPDC057307. NCBI lineage: Bacteria > Bacillati > Actinomycetota > Actinomycetes > Kitasatosporales > Streptomycetaceae > Streptomyces > Streptomyces sp. NPDC057307. Next base: position 66,029 of record NZ_JBHUZM010000009.1, read on the forward strand.
CATGGTGGCGGCCCTACGCGCACAGGCCGGCTCCGAGGCGGGTTCGGCCCGCTTGGCGGAGCTGTTGGGGGAGCTGACCGCGCGCAGCGATGTCTTCAGGTCCGCCTGGAGCGAGCACGTCCTCTACGAAAAGGCGATGGACCACAAACTGTTGCGACATCCGAGAGTGGGACCGCTCGCGCTCGACCAGCACGTCCTGGACCTGCCGGGGAGCGAAGGCCACAAGATCTGGGCCTTCCACCCGGCGGACGAAGCGACCGCGAACGCCCTGCTCCACCTGGCACCCGCGCCGCCGCCGCTCGGCCGTCCGAGCCCGGAGGCCGTACCCACGGGCTCCTGACAGGACCGCGCCCGACGCGTCCCGGCCCTGCCCCGGCCCAACGGCCCCCGGCCGCCGGCGGTGCGTAAGGGGCGGGGCATGAGAGGGTGCGGTTCGGTCCGGTGGAGGGGGAAGCGTGGGGCTGATCTACGGCTACGACATCTACCTGCGTCCGCGGAACGTCGCCAGGGTGCTGGCCAATCTGGCCGAGCTGGCGCCACCGAACCGTGGCGTGCCCCCGCTTCAGCTCACTCTGCCCGGTGGTGAACGGCTCGTCCTCCCGTTCACGTCCCAGTTCAAGAGCGAGCCGGTCGACTGCTCCACGAGCGGCACCCTCGAACTCGACACGTCCATCATGGTCGGCGTCGGCGTCGGCGTCGACGACGCGCTGCGCGAGTACGCGGAGTTGTACGGCCCCGCACCCGAGGCGGACGGGCGCGTCCAGATCGGGTACGTGTACGCGACGATCCGGTTCCAGTCCTTGCTGCACCCTGGTTACGCGTCGGTGGAGTGCTGGGCGGCGACGTCGAGTATGAGCCGTTTGTTCGCGCGATCGACCGGCATCAGGGAGGTTTTCACCGGCCTCACCGCCGCCAGTGGCGGGGTGTGCTGCCTGTTCGACACAGGCGACGGCGGCCCCGAGCAGGTGTGCTGGCTCAACGGCGAGACGATCCAGGAGACGGTCTCCGGCCCCCGTTTTCCGGATCTGCGCGCCCTCGCGGCGACCTGGTCCGACCCCGACGCCCGGGACCAGTAGTGGGGAACGCGACCCGAACTCGGGCTGTGTGATGATCGGAATCATGCAGTATCCGGAGCACCGCGAAAAGGAATCAGACAGCGTCACAGTGCGTGAGCTGCCACGTCTGGTCCTGCGGGGCGTGGCGGTCCACCCGGCCCAGGCGTGGACGGACGTGACGAACATCGCCGAACGGCGTGCGCCGGAGAAGGCGGGCCCGCGCCGCGGGGGAGTGGTTCGGGGCGCGTGGTTCCGCGACGGCGACGGCGACCGCGACTGCGACCTGTACCGCGTCGCGTGGGGCGACCTCGTATGAACAGCGCCGACGCCTTCCTGGAGACTCTCGCGACAAGCGGCCTGCCGCCCCTGCGCGGCCGTCGGCACATCGGCGACGACTTCCGCGCCGGCGTCGTAACCCGTGATCTGGGGCCTCTGCGGCTGGCCGAGCTGGTAACCCCGGAGGGCGAGTGCTTCCGGGACGCGCGCTCCGCGCACGCCGACCACAGCGAGCTGTGGCAGATCGAGTTGGTGACGCGGGGACGGGTGCGTGCCGAGCAGGGCGGCAGCACCGCTGAGCTGGGGCCCGCCGACCTGGTCCTGATCGACCCGGTGCGGCCGGTCCGGTTCGCCAGCACCGCGACCACGCACGTGACCATGCTGGTACCGCGAGGCTCGCTGCGGCTCGGACCGGATGACGCCGCCCGGCTCGCCGGAGTGCGTATTCGTGGCGACCGCGGCCCCGCGGCTCTGGTGTCCTCGCTCGTACGGGACATGGCGCGATCCCTGGACGGGTTCCGCGCCGACGAGGCGGACAGGTCGGCCGCCGCGGTGATCGAGCTGATCGCGGTGGCGCTCTCGGCTCAGCTGGGCAATTCGCGACCGGTCGCCGACGAGGCGCTGCGCACCCGGATCGTCGGCTACATCGAGGCGAGGCTGTCCGACCGGGATCTCGCCCCGGCGAAGGTGGCGGCGGCGCACCACATGTCCGTACGCCGACTGCACAAGCTCTTCGCGAACCAGCCCCTGACGGTGGCGGCCCTGATCCGCCGGCGGCGCCTGGAGCGGTGCCGCGCGGACCTGGCCGGAACCGACCGCACCGTCGCGGCCGTCGCCGCCAAGTGGGGGTTCGCCGATCCCGCGCACTTCAGCCGGCTGTTCAAGGCCACCTATGGCTACAACGCGGTGGCGCTCACGTCCAACAACCGTGCGCAGATGGTCAATGCGTCGGCCGCCCGGCCCGCCGAGGATGGTGACTGAAAGCGTAAGAAGCAGAAAGGCGATCACATGGAACAGTCGGTCGAAGCGATGAGAGCCGTCCCGGCCCGGATGAACGAGGGTTGGAACCACGGTGACGCCACCGCGTTCGCCGCCGATCTCGCGGATGACGCCGAGCTGGTGGACTTCGAGGGGACCATTCACAAGGGACGCGATGCGGTGATCGCGTTCAATCAGCCGCTCTTCGACACGGTGCTGAAGGGTTCCCGGCTGGTACGGAGCGAGGTGCCGTTCGCCCGGATCGTCCGTCCGGGCTGGGGCGTGGTGCACCACCGCGTCGGCATGGTGATGGCGGGCGAGCGGGAACCGCTGTCGAGCCGCTACTTCATGCAACTGCTCGCGCTCGTCTGGCAGAACGACCGCTGGGAGATCGCGACGCTGCAGAACGCGCGCCTGATCCCGCTGGAAACCGCGATGACCCTGGACGCCCAGGCCGCCACCGCGTAAGGAGTAGAACCGGGCGGGTGGACGGACTCTTCGACTACCTCGGCGCGCAAGTATTTTCGCCCGGTGCGGTCCATGCTCGCTGAGCCTGCCTACGATGCGGCGTTCATCGATGCCGACAGCCGACACCACCCGCAACCGCGACCGGCCCAGCTAGTGACTGCGTGCGGGCAACGGCCCTTCCGGTGCCGGAGCGCCGCCGGCCCGGTCGATGGCGCGCAGTTCGTCGAGGCTGTCGGCGAGGGTGCGGTCCGCCAGTGCGCCGAGGACGGCTGTCTCGGTCTCGTTGGTGAGCCTGGCGAAGTACTCGGCGGAGTTGTTGGTGACCAGGCACTCCCGGGGCCCCTCCGGTCGGGGTGCCCACAGGGGCTTGTCGCCGATGGATGAGCGGTAGATCTCTCCCAGTGTGATCCGGCCCGCGGGCCGGCCCAGGCGGACACCTCCGCTGCGGCCCTTGATGGACGTGACGAGACCGTCCTGCACCAGCGGGACCATCAGCTTGCGCACCAGGCTCGGGTTCGTGTCCAGGCTCCTGGCGAGCTGGGTCGAGCTGAGGACGGGACTGTCCTCCTCCTCGGCATGCCCCAGCAGGAGCATGACCTTCAGCGCGCTGGAGAACCTCACGTCCAGCATCCCCGTACCCCCTCTTCCGCCGCTTGGTCCGGGTGGCTCCCGACGTCTCCATATTAGCAACTCTTACAGTTGCATTTAAGTCGAAGGATATGTACTTTTCACGCATGCGGATTGTGATCGCCGAGGGTGCCCGCCGGCTGAGCACAAGCGACCGGGCGGCCGTCCGCCGCACAGGCCCGGACACCGACAGGCACTCCACAGAGAACCGGAGAGAGTCATGAGCACCGAGAACGAGCTCAGAGAGATCGTTTCCCGATACACCCGGGCCGCGGACCGGCGCGACGGTGACGCGCTGGCGCAGCTCTACGAGGCCGACGCGGTTGTCGAGGTGCACTACCACCGCGGGCCCGACGGGACGGAGTTGCTGGGAACCCTCTCCGGAGGGCCGCAGATCGCAGCGTCCATGTCCACGGCCATGGCGCCGCACCCGCCCCTGGGTTGGAGCCACCACACCACCTACGACCATCTGGTCTCCGTCGATGGCGACGAGGCGAGCATCGACACCCAGTTCATCACCTTCGACGTCGTCGGGACCAGGAAGCCCGAGGGCGGGTGGCCCGCCGGCACGTTCGGCGCCCAGGGCACCATCAAGCCCATCGAGTCCGGGTACTACCGCTTCACCCTCCGCCGAACCGACGGCGTCTGGCGCATCCGTCACCAGGACGTCGTCCACGACATCCCCTACGTCTTCTGATCACCCTGCAGTGATTACCGGCTCGGCCAACGACCGCTGCTCGTACGTCACTTGGCTACCCGGCACGTCTGTCGGCCAGCAGCCAGCCCTCGACGGTCGCCGCCAGCTCGTCGAGTCCGGTGAAGACGTGGCCGTGCATGCCGATGGCCCGCGCCGCGTGTACGTTCTCCTCGCGGTCATCGATGAAAAGGAAGTCGCCGGCGGCGGCCCGCATCGCGGTGACGCAGTGGTGGAACGCCGCCGGGTCCGGCTTCGCCGCGTTGATCTTTCCGGAGAACGCCACGTGGTCCAGGTCGCCCAGCCAAGGCTGCGCGGCGCGGAAGGCGTCCGCGTGGTCGGAGGGAATGTTGGACAGCAGCGCGACCTCGACGAGGTTACGCAGGGACCGTACGTAGGCGACCATACGGCCGTCGACGCGCGACCAGCTGTCGATGTCGGCGAGCCGTAGCTCCTCGATCACGCCGGCGTCGGCGTCAGTGTCGGCCTCGGTGTCGGCAGTCCGGGAGAGCCGCCGCAGTACGTCCGTCCAGTACTCGGACGCGGACCGCTGCCCGGCGTCGTAGGGCGGGCGGCAGGCCCAGTAAGCCTCGGCGAAGGTGTCCGTGGGTACGTCGCACCGGGCGGCCAACTCCGCCAGGGCGCCAGGGCGTTGGTGGCGGGCGATGACCCCGAAGAGGTCGAACAGCACGATGCGTCGGTCGGTGCTCATGATGTGTCTTCCTCAGGGGCAGGGGCAGGGGCTTGGGCTCCGTGGCGGGATCTGTCAGGCACGGTCCAGTGCGCGGGCGAGCGAGTCGAGGGCGGCCAGGGCGTCGGGGCCGGTGGGAGTGAGGACGACGCTGGTGGCGCCCGCCGCGTGGCGGGCCTTGATCGCCGCGCGTGCCTGGTCGGGCGTGCCGGCGATGCTCAGCTCGCGGATCCAGGCGGCGGGCATGGTCCGGGTGAACTCCTGGGCGTCGGCGCAGGCGGCGTGGTGCGCGCGCAGCTCGGTGGCGAAGGGAAGGGGGTCGATGTGCGGGGCCCAGTCCGGTTCGCCGATGGCGCCGAGGCCCGCGCGGACGCGGTCGAGGGCGGCGTCCTCGTCGTCGTCGACGGCCGCGGCGTCGTAGGTGACGATTTCGAGGCCGCCGGAGTTCGAGGCGTTGCCCATGTGCCGCAGTGAAGAGGCGATGTAGGCGGGACCGGCGGGCTCGGCCAGGAGCAGTCCGTCGGCCACTTCGCCCGCGGCCGCCTGCGACTTGGGGCCGCGGACGCCGAGGATGACCGGTGGGACGATGTCGGGGGTCTCGGTGAGGACGACGCCTTCGCAGTGCACGTACCGGCCGTTCGCCGGGCCGGGCTCGCCGAGCATGAGCAGGCGCAGCGCGGTCGCGTACTCCTTGAGCAACGTCAGGGGGCTGGCGGGCCAGGCCCCGGCCTGGCGCATCCAGTGGGGCATGCCGTGGCCGATGCCGGCGATCAGCCGGCCGGGGTAGAGCTGGGCGAGGGTGGCCAGTTCCATCGCGGCGAAGCACACGTTGCGGGCGCCGGCGGGCAGGATGCCGATACCGACGGTGATGTGGCCGGTGCTGGCGAGGACGGGGCCGGCCTGGGCGAGTCCGCCACGGAAGCCGAGGTCCTCCACCACCCAGATCTGGTCGAATCCCAGCTCCTCGGCCCGTCGGGCGAAGGGGAGCACGTCCTGGACGGGCAGGTCGCGGGGCAGCATGACGCCGACACGGCTGCGGGCGGGGGTGGCGGGGGTGGTGTCTGTCTCGGGCATCGGGGCCCTTTCCGTCGGTGGTGGATTTCCCGGCGTCGGCGTGATCCGCGGGCCGGGGCCGGGGGTGGAAGGAAGCCTGTGCGGCACGGTGTCAGGGCGCGTGCCGCACAGGCGGTCGATGACTGCTCCGTGCCACCTCGCGGGCGCCGCCGGATCCGGTGCGCAGGACTCCGGCGGCGGTGGCGGTGATCGCACACAGCAGGGTGAGGAGCAGGAAGGCGTGGTTCAGCGGTACGAGATGGGTCAGCCAGCCGATGACCGCCGGGCCGGAGAGCATGCCGAGGTAGCCGAGCCCGGCGACGCGGGAGATGTTGACCCCGGCGGCGGAGGGGTCGACGCGCCAGGTCGCGCTGTACAACTGGGGTACGCAGCCGGACAGTCCCAGGCCGAACAGCGCCCAGCCCGCGAACGCCGCCCAGACCCACGGCGTGACGGACACGATCGTGATCCCGACGGCGGCCGTGGCCGCGCCGTAACGCAGGACGGCCATGGGACCGAACCGGCCGGATACGCGGTCGGCGAGCAGCCTTCCGGTGGTCATGGCCGCCGCGTAGGTGCCGTACGCGAAGGCGGCGGTGCTCGCGGGCGCGCCGAGGACGTCCTTCAGGTGCAGCGCGCTCCAGTCGTTGGCGGCGCCCTCGGCCAGCATGACCATCGCGGCCAGGGAGGCGAGGATCCAGATCCGCCCGGGGGGCTTGCGCCGCTGCCCGGCAGGTGCCCGCCCGCCGTCGCCGACGGCGGCAGTGGTCGCAGCGCTCCTAGCGGTGGCGGTGGTGGTGGTGGTGGCGGCCGGCGGGGTGGTCCCAAGCAGAGCCCGTGCCGCCACCAGCGCGATCACGATGCCGACGACTCCCACGGTGGCCATGCCCATGGGCGGGCTCATGCCGGCACTCGCCGTACCCACTCCGACGAGCGCGGCGACGACACCGCCGACGGAGAACATGGCGTGGAAGGCCGACATGATCGGCCGGTCGTACGCCTTCTCCACCTGCACGGCGTGGGCGTTCATGCTCACGTCGAGACAGCCGTTGCAGAAGCCGAAGACCAGCAGGGCGCCCGCCAGCGTCCAGACATCCGGCGACAGTCCGGGCAGCGCCAGGGTCGCGCCGGCCAGAACTCCACCGATGGGGAGCACCACGTGCGCCCCGAGACGGTCGCCCGGCCGCCCGGCCACCCGCATGCCGGTGAAGGCTCCGAGCCCCAGCAGCACCAGCAGGCTCCCCAGCATGGCGTGGCTGATGCCCACCCGTGCCTCGACGGCGGGGATGTGCACCACCCAGGTGCCGATGAGGCCGCCGCACAGGGCGAAGTAGACGAAGTTCGCCACACGGGCGGATCGAAGCGGGCGGTCCATGCCAGCCACCATAACGAACAGTTCTTATGTTTGTGAATCCACTCAATGAACAGAGTGGATGTTTATTCCGGGGTGGTGTTCAATCGCGGGTATGAGCAACGCAGACCGGCACAGGCTGATCGCCCGTGCCGTCAGGGAGTCGGGCAGTGCCACGGTCCAGGAACTCGCCGAGCTGACCGGCGCCTCGGAGATGACCATCCGGCGCGACCTCGACACGCTGACCGCGCAAGGCGCCCTCGAACGCGTCCGCGGCGGTGCGCGCACCCTGCTGCTCAGGGGCGAGGAGCCGCCCTTCGCGCTGCGCGCCCATGAGGCCGTGGACGCCAAACGCCGGATCGCGGGCGAGGTGTCCTCGCTGATCGCCGACGGCGAGACCGTTCTCCTGGACAGCGGCACCACCTGTCTGGAGATCGCCAGGCTTCTACGTCAACGGCCGATCACCGTGATGCCGCTGTCCTTGCAGGCCATCCACACACTCGGCGACTCCCCGGGCCCGACCACGCTGATGGTGCCCGGCGGACGCCCTCGCGCCGCCGAGGGAGCCCTGACCGGCCCCCTCACCCTCGCCTCCCTGGCGGCGCTGCGCTTCGACACCGCGATCATGGGCTGCTGCGGCCTGAGCGCGGCCGAGGGTCTCACCGCCTACGACCTCGACGACGCCGCGGTGAAGAAGGCCGCGATCGCCTCCAGCCGCCGCATCGTCGTCGCCGCCGACGGCAGCAAACTCGGCCACACCGCCCACGCCCACGTCGGCCCCGCCGCACTCCTGCACACCCTCGTCACCGACACCACGGCGCCTGCCGACGAGGTGGCCGCACTCGAAGCGGCCGGCACCGTCGTCAAAAGCGTCTGAGAGACCGGCTTACGCGAGACCGGCTTACGCGAGACCGGCCGACGCGAGTCCGTCCGAGAGGCCGTCCGACGGGAGACTGCCTGACGCGAGGTTGTCAGACGTGAGGCCCGTTCGACGGGACGGTCCGACGAGAGACCGCCGCGCGGGCCGGAGCCCGGCGTTGTGCCTGTCACGCAGAGTATCGATCGCCCTCGGTCAAATTACAGACAGCGCACCCCTTGACTTTTTGGCGCGATCTGGATGACTGTTGCCACTCAAACGCAAACCGGTTTGCAAGCGAGGAGCGCAGATGGACGAGACGGATGACGCGTCTACGACAACCCCTGAGCAAACCGGTTTGGGTGTTGGCGGGGCGAAGGGACCGGCGACCATATCGGACGTCGCCGCGCGGGCCGGAGTGAGCAAGACGACCGTCTCGCACGTGCTGTCCGGCCGGCGGCCCGTGTCCGAGGCCACGCGGCGCAAGGTGACGCGCGCGGTCGAGGAGATGGGATTCCAGCAGAACTTCTTCGCGCTCGGCCTGTCCGGTCGCCGCAGTCAGACCATCGCGCTGGTCGTCCAGGACCTGACGAACCCGTTCTATCCCGCCCTCGCCCGTGGTCTTCAACAGGCGGTCGGCGGACGCGAATACGTCGTCCTGCTGGCGGACGTCGGAGCCGGTACGCCACCGATCGGAGCCTTCCTCAACGAGGCGGTGCAGCGCCGCGTGGACGGAGTGGTCGTGGCCGCCGTCGACGTACCGGACCGCATGCTGGAGCCTCTCCTCGCCTCGGGGGCCCGTGTGGTGACCGTCGGCTCGCCTCGGCACGGCACATCGACCGACGTGGTGTCCTCCGACGACGAGAGAATCGCCGCCGACGCGGTCGCCTACCTGCACGGTCAGGGCCATCGGAACCTCGGCATCATCTCCGGACCCAGCCGGGTCGCTCCCGGTTCGGCGCGGCTCGACGGCTATCGGCAGGCTCTGCGTGATCACGGTCTACGGCCCCTGCGGGCGGCCGAGGCGGTGGGGGACTGGACGCGGGAGTCCGGGGCGAAAGCGATGAACCTGCTGATGGACCTGGAGCGCCGGCCGACGGCGGTCTTCTGCGCCAACGACCTCATGGCGATCGGCGCCCTCGACGCCGCCCGTTCACTCGGTCTCTCCGTCCCCTCCGACGTCGCCGTCCTGGGGGTGGACGACATCGACGCGGCCGGCCTCGTCAGCCCTTCCCTGACCACGGTACGGGTCCCTGCCCAGGAGATCGGGCGGGTGGCGGGAGAGCTGTTGCTCGCCCGTATAGACGCGCCCTCCGAGACGCCCCGCCGCGTCCTGGTCCAACACCACCTCGTCAATCGTGAATCTGCCTGAGGAGCTCACCGCTCGTGCACGACGTACTTGACCCACGCGATCTCGTCCCCGACGAAGCCGAACAGCTTCTGTCGTCGGGCTACGCGGCGCGGGAACTGCTCAACGAGGCCCGTCGGGCCGCCGCGGCCGACGACCTCGCCGCGCTGGCCTCCATATCGGAGGCGCTCGCCACACTGCGGCGCTCCACCGGATGGGACTTCGACGAGCCGTCCGACCCCCAGGAGATCTGGGCGGCGCTCGCCCCGGCGGCACCCGCCCGGCCCGCCGTCGCGGAACAACTGCCCGGCCGGCTGGCGGGCGCCTGGCTGGGGCGGTGCGTGGCCAACACGATGGGCAAGCCCGTCGAAGGACTCACGCGGGACGAGGTCGGCATCTATCTGCGAGCCGTCGGCCAGTGGCCGCAGACCGGCTACATCCCCCTGCTGGACGAACTGCCCGCAGGGGTCAGCCACTTGCATGAATCGGCCCCCTACGCGGCGGGCGGCCGCTTCGACGCCGTCCCGCGTGACGACGACCTGGACTGGACGATCCTCGGCCTGCACCTGCTGGAGACGTACGGCAGCGGCCTGACGACCGAGGACATCGGCCGCGAGTGGCTCGACCGGGTCCCCTTCACCCAGACGTTCACGGCGGAGCGGGCGGCGTACCGCAACCTCATCCGCGGTCTGAAGCCGCCGCACACCGCCACCCATGACAATCCGTACCGTGAATGGATCGGCGCGCTGATCCGGACGGACGTCTACGGCTATGTCCGGCCCGGCGATCCGCGCGCCGCCGCGAAGCTGGCGCTGACCGACGCGGTCCTCTCCCACACCGCCAACGGGATCTACGGCGCCATGTGGTCGGCCGCACTGGTCGCCGAGGCCCTCGTCTCCACCGAGCCGATCGACGCCCTGCGCGCCGCACTCACCGTCGTACCGCCACGCTCCCGTCTCCACGCGAGCCAGACCGAACTGCTGCGCCTCGCCGAGCGGGGCGCCGACGAGGAAACCGCACAGCGCTGGATCGACAGCGAACTGGGTGGCTACAACTGGGTGCACACCGTCAACAACGCCGCCATCATCGCCGCCGCACTCCTGTGGGGCGAGGGCGACTTCGTCCGCAGCGTCGCCCTCGCCGTCCGCGCCGGCCGCGACACCGACTCGACAGCGGCGACGGTCGGCAGCGTCTTCGGCGCCCTGCACGGTCCTGACGCCGTACCCGCCCGGCTAGTGGAGCCGACCGGGGGAGTGGTCCGCAGCGCGGTCCGCGGTTTCGACCGGATCACCGTCACCGAACTCGCCGCCCGGACCGAAGTCGTCCGCGCCGCCTTCGAACAGGAAGTACGCGCATGACCGCCAACACGCCCACGACCCACACGCGCACGACCGGTGAGCACCTGACCGGCACCCGCAGGATCGTCATCGACACCGACCCCGGCCTGGGCGAACCCGGATCCGACATCGACGACGGCCTGGCCATCGCACTGGCCCTGCGCTCGCCCGAACTGACCGTCGAGGCACTGACCGTCGTCAACGGCAACGTCGACGTCGACACAGGAGTCGACGTCGCGAGACGCCTCACCCAGCGCCTGGACCATCCGGACCTCCCCGTCCTGCGCGGCGCCGACCGGCCGCTGCTGCGCGACATGGCCCCCCTCCGCGCCCTGTTCGACGATGTCGTCGGTGACCGTCCCGTCGCCCCCACGGCAGCGCGGGACCGGCTCGGACCGACCAGCGACCTGACCGCCGCCGCATACCTCGTGGAACTCGCGGCGGCGCATCCCGGCGAGATCTCGGTGGTCGCCATCGGCCCCATGACCAACCTCGCGCTGGCGCTGCGCCTCGACCCGGGGTTCGCGCGGAACGTGGCGGAGATCGTCATGATGGCCGGTTCCGCCACCGGGTACGCCCAGAACATCACCGTCGTCGGCGACTTCAACGCCTACGTCGACCCCGAGGCGCTCGCGATGGTCCTGGCCAGTGGCGCCCGGCTGCGCATGGTGGGCATCGACCAGACCTCCCGGGTACGTCTGACCCGCGACGACGCCGCCGTCCTGTCCCGCGGTGACTCCTTCGGCCGCTGGGCCGGAGAGTGCGCGCTGGCCTGGATCGACTTCCTGGCCAGGGCCTTCCCCCTGCGCGAGGAACACAGGGACGCCTGCTTCCTGCACGACCCGCTGGTCGTGGCGGCCGTCATCGATCCGTCCCTGTGCACCTGGGCCGACGCCCACGTGGCCACCGACACCACCAGCGAACTCGCCCGGGGCCTGGTGGTGGCGGACCGCGGACTCGCCCTCGCCCCGCCCCCCGGTCCCCCCAACGCATCGGTCGCCGTCGACACCGACGTGCCTGGCTTCGGCCGCCTCTTCCTCGATCGCCTCACCGGTATCTCCGCCGGCGATTGACCGCGATTCCCATGACCGTCAGAGAGGACCGTCATGAAGCTTTCCGTCCTTCCCCGCCCCGTCAGGGCGGCCACACAACTCGTCGGTGGCGCCGTCGCCGTGGCCCTGCTGGTCACCGGCTGCGGCTCCGGGTCCGACTCGTCCGGCAGCGCACAGCGGCCCGCCGGTCTCACCGCCGCGGACAACCTCAAGGATCCGAGCAAGCCGGTCACCATCACCTACGCCGGCGCCGCCTACTCGGCGGACGACATCAAGCCGGTGCTCGCGGCCTTCCACGAGGAACACCCGAACATCACCGTCAAGTACCAGGCGGTCCCGTTCGACCAGTTCAACAGTGTGCTCAGCACCCGGCTGAGCCGCCAGGACTCGACCCTCGACGTCTTCGACGTCGACATGCCCCGTACCGACGCCTATCAGGCACGGGGCTGGCTCACCGACCTGTCCTCGGCCTTCCCCGACCTGGCGGGCAAGGTCGACAAGACCTCGCAGGAGGCCGCGACCAGCGACGGAAAGCTCGTCGCGCTGCCCTACCAGACATCGAGCCAGCTTCTCTACTACAACAAGGCCCTCCTTAAGAAGGCCGGCGTTCCCCTCCCGTCGGCGAAGCCCGCCGACCGCCTGACCTGGGAGAAGGTCACCGCCGACGCCAAGAAGACCCAGCAGGCCGGCGCCAAGTGGGGACTGCTGTTCGATCAGGTCAACCGCTACTACCAGCTGCAGCCCCTGGCCGAGAGCCTCGGCGGCGGCTCGGGCGCCGGCGGTACCGAGGACCTCACTCCCGAACTGCAGACCGCGGGCTGGGAGAAGGCGATGACCTGGTACGGCTCGCTGTACAAGGACAAGATCTCCCCTCGGGGCGTACCGGTGGCACAGACCCCCGACCTCTTCGCCTCGGGCCAGGTGGCCTTCTTCCCGGGCGGCCCCTGGTGGGCGACCAAGTTCACCGACAACGCCAAGCTGGACTTCGGCGTCACCGCCTACCCGTACTTCAAGGACGGCAAGGCCGTCACACCCACCGGTGGATGGTCCCTCGGCCTGAATCCCGCGAGCAAGCAGGCCGTCGCCTCCGAGATCTTCATGAAGTACATGGCACTCGACAACGGCGGGTTCGCCCAGCACATGTCCAGCCTCGCCGTGCCGCCCTCCAACACAGCCGGCACAGCGGCCTTCTACGACCAGAAGGTCTTCAAGGACCCCCGCATGGCGGGCGCCGTCGAACTGACCAAGTACGAGCTGGCCAACACCGCGACACTGCGCGCCAGGACCGCCGGCTACGTCGAGTTCGAGGACACCCTGTCCAAGACCTTCGACGACATCAGCAACGGCGCCTCCGCGAGCAGCGCGCTGTCCTCCGCCACCAGCACGATCAACCAGGCATGGGCCAAGTACCGCTGACCCGTGTGAACCGACCGGCCGGAGCGAGCCGACAGAACTCCGGCCGGCGGGAGGGACATCCGCAATGACACTCACCACCCAGCCTTCGGAAGCCGGAGGGACAGCTCCGCCGCCACTCGGCAAGGGCAGCCTCCACCGGCGCAGGCTCGTAGGCAATCTCAGCGCCGCGGCCATCTTCCTGACGCCCGCTCTCGCGCTCATCATCGTGCTGCGGCTCGTCCCGGTCATCCAGGCCGTCAACGACGCCACCCACACCAGCCTGCCCGGCAGCACCCTGCCGCCACGCTCCGTGGGCCTGGACAACTTCACGGCACTCTTCCACTCCGAGGCCTTCTGGTCGTCCGTCCAGCAGACGTTGATCTTCAACGTCATCGTCAACCCGCTGCAGATCGCGCTGGCGCTCGCCCTCGCCGTACTCCTCACCCAGAACCTGCCGGCGACCGGCATCTGGCGCACACTGATCTTTCTGCCCGCCGCGGTCCCCATGACCGGTTCCGCGGTGGTGTGGGGCATCGCCCTGCGCCCGGACGGCCCCGTCAACGCGGGACTCGCCTCCGTCGGCATCGGCCAGCAGCCCTTCCTCACCGGACAGGGACAGGTCGTCGCGAGCCTCATCCTCATCGCAAGCTGGATCGGCGTCGGATACTGGATGATCTTCCTGATCGCCGGGCTCAACGACATCCCGGCCGTGTACTACGAAGCGGCCGCGATCGACGGTGCCGGGCCCCTGCGCCGGTTCTGGTCGGTGACGCTTCCCCTGCTCCGCCGACCGCTGCTGTTCGTGCTGGTCGCCGACACCGTCTCGAACTTCGTCCTGTTCGCGCCCATGCAGATCCTCACCGACGGGGGACCACAAGGAAAGTCGAACTTCCTGATGTACGACATCTTCCACAACAGCTTCGAGCTGTCGGATCCGCACACCGCCGCGGCGGAACTCCTCGTGCTGCTCGCCCTGATGATCGTCATCGTCGGGGTCCAGTTCCGGCTGCTGCGCAGCGCGGAGGGAAGCTGACCATGAACCGCGCCCCGCTTCCGCATCCCGCGTCCGCACCCGCCCGGGGACCCAGCAGGACAGGCCGGGTCGTCCTGGCCGTCGTCGCCGTCCTGGTGGCCCTCGCCTTCCTGCTGCCGGTGCTCTGGCTCATCGCCAGTACGTTCCGCACCGCCAACGAGACCTTCACCAGCAGTTCCTCCCTGAACTGGCACATGCTGTGGCCCGAGCACTGGACCCTGGGGAACATTCGATCGGCGGTCGACAACGGCTTCCTGCGCAACCTCTCCAACAGTGTGATCGTCGCCGCCCTGACCGTCGTTGTCGGCATCGTGATCTCCGCGATGGCGGCTTTCGCCCTGGCGGTCGTCGACTTCCCCGGCCGTAAATTCGTCTTCGGCATGGTCGTGCTGAGTTTCCTCGTACCTTTCGAAGCCATCGCCATCCCCCTGGCCCACACGTTCAGCGACTGGGGCCTCACCAACAGCATTCCCGCTCTTGTCCTGCCCGGACTCGGGAACGGACTGGCGATCTTCACACTCCGTCAGTTCTTCCTCGGCATCCCGTCGGAGCTGGCCGAAGCCGCACGCGTCGACGGCGCCGGATGGCCCCGGATCTTTCTCAGGATCTATCTCCCGCTGACCCGCCCGGCGCTCATCGGTACCGGTCTGATCCTCTTTCTCTTCCAATGGCAGGCCTATCTCTGGCCCATCCTCGTCACCACCACCGACGGCAAGGATCTCGCGCCCGTCGCCATCGCCAAGACCTTCAACGCGTTCAGCAGCGACTACGGCCGCGTGTTCGCCGAGACAGCCGTACTCGCGGTCATTCCCGCGGTGATCCTGCTCGGCCTGCAGCGCTACTTCGTCGCATCGGTCGCCACCACCGGGAGCAAGAATTGAACAGCGTAGCCGTGGTCGGATCCGCGAACCTCGACCTGGTCGCCCACACCCCCCGTCGCCCCGCTCCGGGCGAAACCGTCCTGGGCACCGGCTATCGGCAACACCCGGGCGGGAAAGGTCTCAATCAGGCGGCCGCCTCGGCGGCCATGACCACGACGGCGTTCGTCGGCCGCCGCGGATCCGACGACGCAGGCCGGGTGCTGGCGGCCGAGCTGGTACGGCACGGGGTCGACACCTCCCAGTTTCTCGCCGTGGAAGGACCCAGCGGACACGCCCTGATCACCGTGACGCCCGACGGTGAGAACAGCATCACCGTGCTCCCGGAGGCGAACCACCTGCTGCTGCCGGCCGACGTCACCCGGGCGCTCGACCTCCTCGCGCCTCGTCTCGTTCTCACCCAACTGGAGATCCCGCGGGAGACCACCGAGGCCACGGCACGGTGGGCGGTCACTCATGGCGTACGGCTGATGCTCAACGCCAGCCCCAGCGCCGCCCTGCCCGAACACGTCCTCGCCGCCGCGGATCCCCTCGTCGTCAACCTGACCGAAGCACGGCAACTGACCGGCGCCGACACCCCGGCGGACGCCGCGAGGCTCCTCGCGGAGCTGTGCGTGTCCGCCGTCCTCACCCTCGGTTCCGACGGGTCCCTCGTCGTGGAGAAGGGCCGGACGACCCACCTTCCCGCACCGAGTCTGACGCCCGTCGACACCACAGGAGCGGGCGATGTGTTCGCCGGTGTGACAGCGGCTCAACTCGCCCACGGAACCGGCCTCGCCGAAGCGGCGCGACAGGCGACCCAGGCGGCGGCCCGGGCCATCCGGACACCACGGTCCAGCCGATAGGAGCACCCGTGCACCTCAGAGACCACACACCACGTCGCACACGACACCTGCGAACCGCCGCAGCGGCCCTCGCCGGCGCCACATACCGACTGACCGCCTGGGTGAAGAACTCCGGGAACATCGAGCACGGCTGGCTCGGTGCCAGGACGGCCCGGGGAACCGTGATCAACGAGATCAGCCACGGCGGCAGCCCGGACTGGACGCGCTTCGTCCTCACGGTGAAGCCGGGCACGGCGACACAGCTCTCCCTGTAAGTCGGTTACTACGATCCGGCCGGCCAGAGCGCGTGGGAGCGGATCGACGACGTCACACTGCGGAGGATCGGCTGACCCGGCCTCGGAGCCGGGCCGGGGCAAGGGCGCCGATACTGGAGGCCGCACCGGACGACCGGCCGGCACCCGCGCAAGGAGACATCGGTGGACGACGAGAGCCCCAGCACGGACGTGACCCTGTGGGCCACGCTGGACGAGCAGGCCGGCGGGCCGAAAGGGGATCTCCTCGTCCACTGGTTCCGTACGGCGCTGGACCGGCTGTTCCCGGCGGACGCCGAGGCCGACTCGTACGCCCTGGTCACGCCGTCGATCGGCGGCGGGCGCGAGATCCGGGTCAGGGACGTCCGGGCCAACTGGCCGGAGCTCGCCGACGCGCTGCGGCCGCTGCCGTTCTACGCGGCGGCGGGCTTCCACGAGCCCTCCGAGGACGCGGGCTCCTGGGTCGACGTCGTCGGCCGCGTCGGCGGCACACAGACGGGCGGCGGCGGACACACCGAACTGTCGGCGGATCTCCGGGCCGGTGACCGGATCGCCGATCCCGGGTTCTGCGCGGGTCTCGTCGACTTCCTGGCCGAGGCCCTCGACGGAGCCAATCCGGCCTTCGCCCGGGTGGACCACCTCAACTCCCACGAGAGCACCGACCTGGAGGCCACCCTGAGACGCGCCCGGCGCAAGTCCCGGAGGGAGTCCCGCACCCTGCTGCGCGGCTACTCCTGGGTCACGGGCGTCCCCGCCGAACTGGCCGCCCGGCTCGGCGGCGCCCGCGCCCTGGCGGCGACCGGCGCCTTCCACGACGTACGGGAGCTGACCGGCGGCGGACTGCTGCTCCAGGCCGGCGACACCCTCGCCGGATACGACGAGCGGCGTATGTACGCGGTGTTCCGCGCCCTCGCACCGGTGCTCCCGCCGGGGCTGCCGAGCAGCGCCCCCGCCCGGCCCGAGCCGCGGGTGGTCTTCGAGGACGCGGCCGAGGTCTGAGCGCCAGAGGTCCGAGCGCCGGGGGCCCGGCGGCCTCGCCACCGGGCCCGCCGTGTCACCGCGCCGGGCGGCGCGGCCTGGCGGCCAACGAGGCCAGGGGAACGTGGTGTTGACCCGCGTGGATGTCACGATCCCGGAGGCTGCCCTGGCTGACGGGGCGTGGGTAGGAGACCTTGACGACGTTCAGGGACGGGATACGGAAGATCCGTACGTGATCGGCGCGGATCCCGTACAGGGAGGCGATGGTCTCCTCGTCGACGATCGAGGGGTCGGCCGCGAGGGCGTAGCCGTCGGCGTCACGCATGAACAGCTCCAACGTGACCCAGAACGGGCCGGCGTTCTTGGAACGGACCTCGATGGCGAGATCGCCGAAGGTCGGGACGGGGGCGTGGGTCATGCCGGGCTGCCCTTCCGGAACACGGTGCGGAACATGCTGGTGGGGGAGTCGGTGTCGACGACGTGCTGGAGAGCGAACTCGTACACGGGTCCACGCTCGGTCTCGGCGGGGGAGGTGGCGAAGGCCAGGCTCGGCAGGTACGGCATGTCGGGCAGCGGCAGGTGCAGCATGAGCGGGTTGGCGATCTTCGCGACGGCCGTCGCCGTGGCCTGCGCGGGGGCGCGCACCAGCAGCATGACGCCGACCTCGCGGGGTGGCCGGTCGGCCGGGTCGAGGTCTTCGAGGACGGCGTTGTGGCCGTAGAGCCGGATGTCGAAGTCGTACTCGGTGGCGTCGAGTCCGAGGGTGTCGGCGACGCGCTCGGTGAGGATCTTGCGCAGAAAGGCCGCCCACTCCTCGATGTTGGCGAGGATGTGGTCGTCACGGATCGCGGTGAAGGACATGGTCTCGTGGCCGACGAGCCGGGCTCCCTCCAGCTTGATCGTGTGCTGCTCGGCGGGGTGGAACAGCGATCCCTCGACCCGTACGCGCCGGTGGTCCAGGGCCGTGTACGAGGCTCCGGCGACGTCCAGCTCGCCCGCGGGTTCTCTCATACGGAAGGGGTCGACCGTCTCGTAGAGCATGTGGGCGGCGACCGAGAGGGGAGTGCAGGCGGCGTCCGGATCAAGCGGCTCGATGGTGAAGCCGTCGCGGTCCACGACGGCGAACACCCCGCCCGCGCGGGGGTTCGTGGTGCACTGGCCACCGCATTCGACGATCTTCGCGGCGTGCCAGGTGGGGCCGGGAGGCATGCCCTTCATCAGGGGGTACGCGGCCGCGACGGCGGTGTCGGTGGCGCGGCCGGCGAGTACGACGTCCGCCCCGCCGCGCAGGGCCTCCTCGATCGGCTCGTGCCCCATCATCCCGACGATGTGGCGGCAGTCCCGGAGGGTGGCCGCGTCGAGCGGGTTCGCGGGGGCCAGCGGGTGGATCGCCCGTGACTCCAGGCGGTCGAGGAGGAAAGCGGTGTCCTGCTCGCTGTAGATCGTGGCCACGGTGAGGCCGAGGCGCTCCTCGTCGAGGATGCCGGCGACGATGCGGGCGACCCAGTCGACGCCGGAGTCCGTACCGGAGGTGCCGCAGGAGCCGACGATCAGCGGGATGCCGGCCCGGGACGAGGCGCGCAGCAGGATACGCAGGTCGCGTGCGACCGCGGCCGCGCTCGTTTTGGCCGTGCCGGATCCGAGGTAGAAGGGGCCCGAGTCGGTCGATCCCCCGTCGACGGCGATGACGTCGGCACCGAGTGCGATGCCGCGGTCGACGGTGGCCGGCGCGAATCCGGCGCCCAGCATGCCTGCCGGTACCAGGATGCGTACGGCGTCGATGGAACTGCTCACAGATGGTCCTTCCGGTTGTGCGGTCGAGAAGGTGGCGCGGCGACGACGCGGACCGGTGACGACGCGGCCCGGCCGCCGCCGTGGCCGCCGGTCTCCGCTCGTGGCCGGCTCAGAGAGGGGCCGTGGTGGGGGCGGTGGCGGGGGTGTCGTGGTGGCGTCGGAGGGTGGCGACCCGCAGGACCGCGGCGACGGCCAGGGCCGTCAGCACCGCCACGTCCGCCAGCAGGAACTGCCAGCCGGTCACATCGACCATCGCCCCGACCAGCGCGGGGCCGATGAACCCGCCGGAGGCCCAACCGACTGTGTAGAGGCCGGTGTAGGTCCCCAGTACCTGGGAGGACGGCGCCAGGTTCCACAGGACCACCGAGGCGTTGATGATGAAGCCGGCGGCGCCGACCGCGCCCACCGACAGGGCGACGACGGTGCCGGTCGGTGTCGGTACGAGTGCGCCGCCGACGAGGGCGGCGCCGAAGAGTGTCACGCCCAGTGCCATGGTGCGGATCCGGCCCACGCGCTCGGCCAGGAAGGCGGCGGGGTAGGCCGCGAGGAGGAAGGCGATTCCGCTCGGCAGGGTCAGTGCGCCGGCGTCGCCTCGGGAGAGCCCGAGGGTCTCCATGCCGTACGGGGTGATGAGCGCGCGGGAGGCCGCCCACGCCCCGCCGAAAAGCAGGATCGCCACGATCGTGAGCAGCCGGCTGCGGTCCCTGTCGCGCAGGATGTCCCGGATGATGTCGGGCATCCGGGTGGCAGGCGCGGAGTTGGGCTTCCTGTCCTCGGCCAGGGCGAGTTGATAGCCGCGGGAGCGGTTGTCCCGTACGCGCCAGACGAGAACCGCGGCGCTGGTCAGCATCAGCGCGGACGGCACCGAGAACGCCAGCGTCGGATGGTCGTCCACCAGCAGCGCGCTGAGCAGCGCGGAGACGATCACGGTCAGGCCGGCGGCGCTCTTGACCGCCGCACTCGCCCTGCTCCGCCGCTCCGGCTCGATGAAGTCGGGCAGCAGCGCCTCGCCGATCGGTTTGAAGCTGTTCGCGATCACCGCGTAGAGGAAGATGACGGCGATCAGCGTGGGCAGGGCGGACGCGAGGGGGATCACCGCGAACACCAGGGCGGCGACCGGCATGCCCACGGCCAGGAAGGGTATGCGGCGGCCCCATCGGGTCCGGGCGTTGTCGGACCGGTTGCCCATCCAGGGCTGGATGAAGATGCCCAGCAGGTTGTCCATGCCCATCACCAGCCCGACGACCGCCGCGCTGGCGATGTGCTCGCGCAGCATCGGGGGCACCTGGGCGTCGTAGAAGTTCCACGTGGACTCCTGGGCGAAGACGGTCAGCGCGATGAAGAACGTGATCCGGCCGGTGGCGGTGTGCCGATCGGGCGGCGTGTCCACTGACGTCATCACGAACCTCCATCGACCACGGTGTCGTCAGGCGGGGCAGGGCAGGGCAGGGCGGGGCGGGGCGGGGTTGGGGCAGGCAGGGCCCGGTGGGGCTCTGCCGTGCTCGGGCTGCGAGGAGAGTATTTTGCTATAGCATCGAGGTCAAGCTGTAGTGCAGGGATTTGCTGTGGGGCCATAGAATGCGCGGGTGACTACCGACCGAGCCGGCTCCGCGCCGCGCGAGACGCTCGCCCAACGCGCCTACCTCGCCGTCCAGGGCGCGATCTCCGGCGGTGAACTCCGGCCCGGCGAGAAGATCACCGAGCGTGGCCTGGCCGAACGGTTGTCGATGAGCCCCACGCCGGTCCGGGAGGCCATGCGCCGACTGGAGCAGAACGGCCTGATCGACCGGGTCGGCCCCCGTACCGTCGTCGTCGCGAACATCGGCGGCGCCGCCGTCCAGGACCTCGCCGAGGTCGAGGTGGCGCTGCGCGGTCTGGTGGCACGGTTCGCGGCCCGCCACGCGACGCCCCGTCAACTCGACGCGCTCGACGAGCTTCTGGACCGGGCGGACGACCTGCTCATCGTCATCAAGCAACGTCATGCCGACGGCCGCGAGACGGACAAGCATCTGAACTCGCTGCTCGATGTCATCCAGCACTTCAACGACGGCGTCGAGGCGTGCGCCGGTAATCCGGTCCTTGTCCAACTCCTCGACCAGTCAAGGGTGTTCTCGCGCGGTGAGCGCAGGACCCGGCTGCTGCGGCACGTCGCCGTCAACGATCAGTTCGGACTCGACCGGTACAACAGCCATCGGGCCCTCGTACGCGCGCTCCGCGCGGGAGACTCCGCCGCCTCCGAACAACTCGCCATCGACGACGCCCGTGGCGGGCTCCACGATCTGCGGCACGAGCCGGACCTTCTCCGGCACCGGGCGGGCCCCACCGCGTAACGCGCCGGGCCCGGTCCGCCCCCGGGGCCGGTGAACCACGCCGTGGGGTCGTGGGCCCGTGGGTCTGTACCGGGCGCCCCATTGACTCCGTGCCGGGCCGCCCATTGACCTGCCCTGTTCATGGTTCTAGCCTGCATTCTCATACGTAGACATCAGCTACAGGGGAAAGCAGGGCCGGATCGATGGCAGGGCTGAGCGTGGGGACCGAAGATGTGGCGCAGCGACTGCGCGATGCGATGGCGAGCGGAGTGCTGTCCTTCCCGGTGACGAGTTTTCACGAGGACGGCGCGCTCGACCTGGAGGGCTACCGGGGATACCTGGCCGCCCAACTGGCCTCCACGCCGGGTGCGGTGTTCCCCGCCTGTGGAACCGGCGAGTTCAGCGGGCTGAACGAGGATGAGTACCGTGCGGTCGTGACGGCCACCGTCGAGGTCGCCGACGGCCGGCTGCCCGTCGTCGCCGGCGTCGGCTACGGCTGGGCGCAGGCACTGCGGTTCGCCCGGATCGCGGAACAGGCGGGCGCCGACGCCCTGCTGGTCATGCCCCACTATCTGGTCGAGGCCCCGCAGGACGGCCTGGTGGAGCAGTTGCGCCGGATAGCCGACGGCACCCGGCTGCCGCTCATCGCCTACCAGCGCGGGCCGGTCACCTTCACTCCGGAGGGGCTGCGCCGGATCGCGGACATCCCCACCGTCATCGGCCTCAAGGACGGCCACAGCGACCTCGACCGGCTCCAGCGCCTCACCCTGGCGGCGCCCGACGGCTTCCTCTTCTTCAACGGCGCCGCCACCGCCGAGATCCAGGCACGCGCGTACGCCACGGTCGGTGTCCCCGCCTACTCCTCAGCCGTCCACGCCTTCGCCCCCGAGATCGCCAACACCTTCTTCGCCGCGCTGCGCGACGGTGACGACGCGACCGTGAACAAGCTCCTGCGCGACTTCTACGTCCCGTTCGTCGAACTGCGCGACCGGGTGCCGGGCTACGCCGTCGCGCTGGTCAAGGCCGCCGCCCGGCTGCGCGGCCTGGCCGTCGGTCCCGTACGCGCCCCCCTCATCGACCCCGGCCCGGCCGACCTCGCCGACCTGGCGAAGCTCCTCGACGACGGCCTGGACCTGGTCGGCGCCGTACGACGACGCGCCTGAGCC
Source organism: Streptomyces sp. NPDC057307 (assembly GCF_042667665.1). NCBI lineage: Bacteria > Bacillati > Actinomycetota > Actinomycetes > Kitasatosporales > Streptomycetaceae > Streptomyces > Streptomyces sp. NPDC057307. Next base: position 88,464 of record NZ_JBHUZM010000009.1, read on the forward strand.
ACGCGCCGGCGCCGTCACGAACCACAGTGCGACGCACAGTTCGAAGGGGAACCGCCATGCCTCTCGTCGTCGCCGGGATCAGTGTCCTGATCCCGCTGCTTCTCATGACCAGGCTGCGACTGAACGGCTTCGCGGCCCTTCTCCTCGTGGCGGTCGGCGTCGGCATCGTCCAGGGCATTCCGCCGGAGAGGATCCCCGACGTCCTCAACCTCTGAAGTCCCCGAGCGGCCTCCCACCCCCGTACACCCTCGTCCGTAAGGTTTCCCTGATGAGCATCAGCAGCCAGCCGACCGTCACCGTGCTCTCCGTCTACCCGGTCGCCGGCCGGGACAGCATGGAGCTGAACCTCTCCGGCGCGCACGGGCCCTACTTCACCCGCAACGTGGTGGTCCTCCAGGACTCCGAAGGACGCACCGGACTCGGCGAGGTGCCCGGCGGGGAGAAGATCACGCAGACGCTGCGGGACGCCGAGTCCCTCGTGCTCGGCGCGAAGGTCGGCGACTACAAGCGGGTCCTGCGCGAGATCGGGGACCGGTTCGCGGGCCGGGACTCGGGAGGCAGGGGCGGGCAGACCTTCGACCTGCGGACGACGGTCCACGCCGTCACCGCCGTCGAGTCGGCGCTCCTCGACCTTCTCGGACAGCACCTGGACGTGCCCGTCGCGGCACTCCTCGGCGACGGACAGCAGCGCGACTCCGTACGCGTGCTCGGCTACCTCTTCTACGTCGGTGACCCCGACCGGACCGACCTGGAGTACGTACGCGAACCCGGCGCGGCCGAGGACTGGTACCGCGTCCGGCACGAGGAGGCCCTGACACCGGAGGCCGTCGTGCGCCAGGCCGAGGCCACCCACGAGCTGTACGGCTTCCGGGACTTCAAGCTCAAGGGCGGTGTCCTGGACGGCGCCGAGGAGGTCAGGGCCGTACGCGCCCTCAAGGACCGCTTCCCCGAGGCCCGGATCACCCTCGACCCGAACGGCGCCTGGTCGCTGCGCGAGGCGGTCGAGCTGTGCCGGCCGCTGGTCGACACGCTCGCCTACGCGGAGGACCCGTGCGGAGCCGAGGACGGCTACTCGGGCCGGGAGATCCTGGCCGAGTTCCGCCGCGCCACCGGGCTCCCCACGGCCACCAACATGGTCGCCACCGACTGGCGGCAACTGACCCACGCCCTGGCCCTGCAGTCGGTCTCCATCCCGCTCGCCGACCCGCACTTCTGGACCATGCAGGGGTCGGTGCGCGTCGCCCAGCTCTGTCACGCGGCCGGACTGACCTGGGGCTGCCACTCCAACAACCACTTCGACATCTCCCTGGCCATGGTGACCCACTGCGGGGCCGCGGCTCCCGGCGACTACAACGCCCTCGACACCCACTGGATCTGGCAGGAGGGCCTGGAGCGGCTCACCACGGCCCCGCCGCGCATCGTCGACGGCGAGATCGCCGTCCCGGACGCTCCCGGGCTGGGCGTCCGGCTCGACATGGACCGGCTCCTCGCGGCCCACGACCTCTACCGGGAGAAGGCACTCGGCGCCCGCGACGACGCCGCCGGGATGCGCTACCTGGTCCCCGACTGGAAGTTCGACGCGAAGCGCCCCTGTCTGGTGCGCTGAACGCCCGGGGGCACGCGACGCGTGCCCCCGGGCCCGTCGGGTCAGGAACCGTCGGCGGCCAGCTCCGCGCGGATCTCACGGGCGGCGGTGACGAGGTTCTCCAGGGAGGCCCTGGTCTCCGGCCAGCCACGGGTCTTGAGCCCGCAGTCCGGGTTCACCCAGAGCCGGTCGGCGGGGATCGCCTCAAGTCCCTTGCGGAGAAGGGCGGTTGCCTCTTCGGCGCTGGGGATGCGGGGGGAGTGGATGTCGTAGACGCCGGGCCCCGCCTCACGCGGGTAGCCGTGTGCGGCGAGTTCGCCCGCGACCTGCATATGGGAGCGGGCCGCTTCGAGGCTGATGACGTCGGCGTCCAGGTCGTCGATGGCCTGCACGATGTCGCCGAACTCCGCGTAGCACATGTGGGTGTGGATCTGTGTCTCCGGACGGACGCCGGCGGTGGTGAGGCGGAACGACTCGGTCGCCCAGGCCAGGTAGTCGGCGTGGTCCGTGGAGCGCAGCGGCAGCGTTTCGCGCAGCGCGGGCTCGTCGACCTGGATCACCGAAGTGCCTGCCGCCTCAAGGTCGTCGACCTCGTCGCGCAGGGCGAGCGCGACCTGGCGGGCGGTGTCGCCGAGCGGCTGGTCGTCACGGACGAAGGACCAGGCGAGCATCGTGACCGGCCCGGTGAGCATGCCCTTGACCGGCCGGTCGGTGAGTGACTGCGCGTACGACGTCCAGCGCACCGTCATCGGCTCCGGGCGCGAGATGTCTCCGGCGAGGACCGGCGGGCGTACGTAACGCGTGCCGTACGACTGCACCCACCCGTGCCGCGTGGCGACATAGCCGGTCAGCTGCTCGGCGAAGTACTGCACCATGTCGTTGCGTTCGGGCTCGCCGTGCACCAGGACGTCGATTCCCGTCTTCTCCTGGAAGGAGAGGACGTCGCGGATCTCTTCCTTGATCCGCTCCTCGTATCCGGCGGTGTCGATCAGCCCCTTGCGCAAGTCGGCGCGCGCGGTGCGCAGTTCGGTGGTCTGCGGGAAGGACCCGATGGTGGTCGTCGGCAGAAGCGGCAGGTTGAGGTGCGCCCGCTGGGCGACGGTGCGCTCGGCGTACGGCTGCGAACGCCGGCCGTCCGCGTCGGTGACGGCCGCGACGCGGGCGCGCACGGCCGGGTCACGGGTGAGCGCCGAGCCCGCGCGGGAGTCGAGAGCGGCGCGGTTGGCGGCGAGTTCGGCGGTGATCGCGCCGGTGCCCTCGGCCAGGGCGCGGGCCAGCGTCGCCACCTCGGTGCTCTTCTGGCGGGCGAACGCCAGCCAGCGGGCGACCTCCGGCGCGATGTCGCTCTCGGCGGTGGCGTCGAGCGGGACATGCAGGAGGGAGCAGGACGCCGAGACGTCCACCCGGTCGGCGAGGCCGAGCAGCGTGCCGAGAGTGGCGAGGGACTTCTCGAAGTCGTTGATCCAGATGTTGCGTCCGTCGACGACACCCGCGACCAGACGCTTGCCGGTCAACCCGCCCACGGCCGCGAGGCTTTCGAGATTCGCGGCACCCGATCCGGTGAAGTCCAGGGCCAGACCTTCGATCGGGGCCTTGGCGAGCACCGGAAGCGCGTCGCCGAGCCGCCCGAAGTAGGAGGCGACGAGCAGCTTCGGCCGGTCGGTGGCACCGCCCAGATCGCGGTAGGCGCGGGTGGCGGCGTTCAGCTCCGCCGGCGTCCGGTCCTCGACCAGCGCGGGTTCGTCCAGCTGCACCCAGTCGGCGCCGGCGGCACGCAGATCGGCCAGGACCTCCGCGTACACCGGCAGCAGCCGGTCCAGCAGCGTCAACGGCTCGAAGTCCGCCGCCACGCCCGGAGCGGGCTTGGCCAGCAGGAGATACGTGACGGGGCCGAGGAGCACGGGCCGGGCGGTGAGACCGAGCGCGAGGGCTTCCTTCAACTCGGCGACCTGCTTGGCGGAGTCCGCGGCGAAGTCCGTGTCCGGCCCCAACTCCGGTACGAGGTAGTGGTAGTTGGTGTCGAACCACTTCGTCATCTCCAGCGGCGCCACGTCCTGCGTGCCGCGCGCCATCGCGAAGTACCCCTCCAGCGCGTCGGCGTCGACCGCCGCACGGTGCCGCGCGGGAACGGCGCCCACCATGACGCTGGTGTCCAGCACATGGTCGTAGTACGAGAAGTCACCGGACGGCACTTCGTGGATACCGGCGTCGGCCAGCTGCCGCCAGTTCGAACGGCGAAGCTCGGCGGCGGTGCCGCGGAGGGCGTCGGCGTCGACGCGGCCCTTCCAGTAGCCCTCGACGGCCTTCTTCAGTTCGCGGTTCTGTCCCTGGCGGGGGTAGCCGTACACGGTGGCCCGTGCTGCCGCGGCTGCGGACTGCGCTGTCACGGAACTCTCCTTCGCGAGATGTGTCCTGAACATCCCGGAGACGGGACGCGGACGCGAAGGGACGACCGATCGTGCGGACGCCTCGCGCGAATGCCACGCGTGCCGCTCGATATGTACGCCGACCCGCCCACGAGGTCACCGGAATGACCGCGCGCGATCGGTCGCGCACGGGCAACGGGCAGGTCTTCGGACTCGTGGGCCCGTCCCGTATCGCTTACGAGACACCTACTGGCCGTCGCTTCCCAGACCCGGCCGGGCCCAGTGCGTATGACGGCGGTCGTTCCCACTCACCGCTGCGGGGCAGTCCCGGATTCCCACCGGGTTCCCTCTTGCGACGTCCTGCCTGGCGGACAGGAGCGAACCAGCTGCACTGAACAGCCTACGGGGGACGGACGGCGCCCACACACCCCTGCTCACCATCCGGACGTGGGGCCGGCGTGCTGCCGGAAGCGGGTATCGCGTATCGGGTATCAGCAATCGGACGACGGTCGGATCGCAAGTGGCAGCCATTAACCTGCGCTCATGGCTCTCGGTATTCCCAGCACAAGGGCGGACCACGCCCTGTCCATCCGCGACCTCCTCGCCGCAGGGGGCCGTAGCTACTCCTTCGAGTTCATGCCGCCACGCAGCGCGGCGGCCGAAGCCGGGCTGTGGACGGCGATCCGAAGGCTGGAAGCACTCTCACCGGACTTCGTCTCGGTGACATACGGCGCGGGCGGTTCGACGCGCGGCCGCACCATCGGCATGACCGGACGGATCGCCCAGGAGACGACGCTCACCCCGGTCGCCCACCTCACGGCGGTCGACCACAGCGTCGCGGAGCTGCGCAACATCCTCGGCCACTACGCCGACCAAGGCGTCCGCAACATCCTCGCGTTGCGCGGCGACCCGCCCGGCGACCCGCTCGGCTCCTGGACGAAGCACCCGCAGGGGGTCGAGTACGCGTCGGAACTGGTCGAGCTGATCAAGGAATCCGGCAACTTCTGTGTCGGCGTCGCCGCCTTCCCCGAGATGCACCCGCGCTCACCCGACTGGGACAGCGACATCCGCCACTTCGTCGACAAGTGCCGCGCCGGAGCCGACTACGCGATCACCCAGATGTTCTTCGACGTCGACGACTACCTGCGCTTCCGCGACCGGGTCGCGGCCGCCGGGTGCCCGACGCCGATCATCCCGGAGATCATGCCGGTCACCACGATCCGCTCACTGCGCCGCATCCCGAGCCTCAGCACCGCGGTCTTCCCGGCGGGGCTCGCCGAGCGGATGCTCGACGTCGAGGACGACCCCAAGGCGGTCAGGGCGCTCGGGATCGACCACGCCACCGAGATGTGCCGTCGGCTGATCGGCGAGGAGGCTCCGGGTCTGCACTTCATGACCATGAACTTCTCCAAGGTGACGACGGAGATCTACCAGAATCTCGACCTGCGGCGGGAGCAACCGAAGAGATGATCTCTCTCCGTGAAGTGCGCGACAGCGACTTGAACATCTTCTGGGAGCACCTGTCCGACCCCGCGGCGCAGCACGTGGCCGCCGTCACCAGGAAGTACCACTACGACCGGGGGCACTTCGACGACCACTGGGCGAGGATCCGGGCCCGCCCGGATGTGCTGATGCGTACCGTGCTCGCCGACGAGGAGGTGGTCGGCCATGTCGCGGTGTACGGGCCTCCGGACGAACGCGAGGTCACGTACTGGATCGACCGGGCGCACTGGGGCCGGGGGACGGCCACGGCGGCGCTCGCGGCACTGATCGAACTCGCCGGAACGCGGCCGTTGTACGCCCACGCGGCGGCGGACAACACGGGTTCGATCCGCGTACTGGAGAAGTGCGGCTTCGTCGTCACCGGACAGGGAAGGGGCTTCGCCCAGGCCCGCGACGGCGAGATCGACGAAGTCCTCCTCACCTTGAGCTGAAATCCTCGGGGTTCAACTCCCGGGCGTGGAGATCATTCGCGTGAACCGTGATCGCCCGGGAGTGTCGTGGTTCCCTCGCGTCCTCGCGTCGCTTCATCGACGTCGCTCCGCAACAGCGGTGGATACACGGCCGATTCCTCGCCGTCCACCCCTGCGGGTCCTGGGGCGGCCGTTGTCGCGTCGCGGTGTGCCGCGGCAGCTCACGGGGAGGAGTGTACGTTCGTACGCTCTGATTGTAGGCTCCCCTCCATGACTGTTGACGTAATGCGCCCGCCTGCCCTGGCAGAACGGCAGGCGCGCACGGCCGTCGCCGTGCTCTTCTTCACCAACGGCGCGTTGTTCGCCAACCTTCTGCCGCGCTTTCCGCAGATCAAGGCGGATCTCGGCATCGGGAACGCCGCCTACGGCCTGGCCGTCGCGGCGTTCCCGACGGGTGCCATCGCGGCCGGCCTGGCGGCCGGGGTGCTCATCCGCCGGTTCGGGTCGGGGCGCGTGGCGGTGGCCGGCACCGTGCTGACAGGCATAGGTGTCCTGGCCGCGGGGCTGTCCGGCTCCGTGGTGCTGTTCGCGACGGCGCTGTTCCTGGCCGGGGCGATGGACGCGATCACCGACGTCGCGCAGAACGCCCACGGCCTGCGTGTGCAGCGTCGATACGGTCGGTCGATCATCAACTCCTTCCACGCCATCTGGTCCATCGGCGCGGTCGTCGGTGGCTCGATGGCCGCCGGCGCCATCGCGCTCGGCCTGTCGCTGGGGCAGCACCTGCTGATCTCGGCGGTGGTGTTCGGGATCGCCGCCTGCGTCGCCCTGCGGTTCTGTCTGACCGGGCCCGACACCGAGCCGGTCGCGGAGGAAGCGGAGGGAGCGAAGGTGGCCGAGGAGGCGGCTGCGGCAGCCGAGACAAGGGAAGAGGCGGACGCCGGAGGCCGAGCGCCAGGGGAGCGTCGGAGGGCGCGCCTGCGCACCCGGTACGTGCTCGCCGCACTCGTCCTCATCGCCGCGGGCGGCGCCCTCGTCGAGGACGCGGGCAGCTCCTGGGCCGCTCTCTACCTCTCCGACTCGCTGCATGCCTCGGGAACCCTCGCGGCCTCCGGCTACATCGCCCTGGTCGGAGCCCAGTTCGTCGGCCGTCTGATCGGCGACAGGCTCGTCGACCGGTTCGGCCAGCGTACGGTCGCGCGCTTCGGCGGGCTCATCGCCGCCGTCGGCATGGGCCTGGCCCTGGCCATGCCCACGGCGACCGGCACGATCCTCGGTTTCGCCACGGCCGGGTTCGGGGTGGCGACCCTGGTGCCCGCGGCGATGCACGAGGCCGATGAGCTGCCCGGTCTCAAGCCCGGATCGGGGCTCACGATCGTCTCCTGGCTCATGCGGCTCGGCTTCCTGCTCTCGCCGCCGATCGTCGGACTCGTCGCGGACACGACCAGCCTTCGGGTGGGCCTGTTGGTGGTGCCCCTCGCCGGGCTGATGGTGATGCTGCTGGCGGGGGTGCTGCGGCCCCGGCGCCGTTGAGCGGCGCCCCCCGGACGGCGACCGAGCGTGTACGTTCGCACGTATGCCGATGGACTGCTTCGGGCGAGGCCCGCGCACACACGTGGAACGCAAGCCCGCCGGGGACCTCCGCGGCGACCCCGCCCGCCCGGTCCACAGCCTCTGAGCGCACCGACATGGCCACCGGACACACCGACCCGCAGCGCCGCGAACGCATCATCGCCGCCACCCTCGACCTCATCGCCGAAGAGGGCCTTCCCCGCGTCTCGCACCGCAAGATCGCGGCGCGAGCCGGCGTGCCGCTGGGCTCGATGACGTACCACTTCAGCGGCATCGACGAACTGCTTCACGAAGCGTTCGGCCGCTTCACCGACCACATCGTCGCGGTCTTCGACACCTACCTCTCCGCCCCGACCGATCGTGACCAGGCAAGACAGGCTGTGGCCGACCTCGTCCACACCCTGTCCGAGGGACCGCAGCGCGAGCTGGTCCTCACCCAGGAGCTGTACACCCTCGCCGCCCGCCGGCCGGAGTACCGGGCACTCACCCACGAGTGGATGCGCCGCAGCCGTATCCACCTGGAAAAGCACTTCGACCCGGACACCGCCCGCCAACTCGACGCGCTCATCGAGGGGTTGGCACTCCACCGCGCCCTGGCCCGCGAACCGCACGACCGCGACCTGACGCTTGAGGCCATCACCCGCATCACCACACGGGCCTCCTGAGCACAGGGGCCTCCTCCTACGCCGGCCGGGCACCGTCAGTACGACAGCGGGCTCTCACCCCCGCGGGCTGACCCCCGCCACGGTCAGGCCGAGCAGCCGGTGCGCCTCGGCGGTGGGATCCGGGTGGTGTTCCGTGGCCAGGGCGATGCCCGTGACCAGCGTGACCAGGTCGGAGACGGTCACGCCCGGCGCCACCGCGCCGGCCCGCGCGGCGTGCTCCAGCAACGGTTCGACCGCCCCGCCGAGCTTCGCGGAGCAGGCGTTCGCGTGATCCGGGTCGTCCGGCCTCCCGTCCTGGACCAGCGCGTCGGCCAGGCCCCGTGCGGAGGCGGCGTACGTGGTGAGCGCGCCCAGCCACTCCAGCAGCGCGGCCCGTGGGTCGGCCGACCCCGTCAGTTCGCGCGCACGGGTGCACAGGGCCTCGATCCGCTCGCTGAACACCGCGTTCAGCAGCGCGGCGCGGCTGGGGAAGTGCCGCCGCACGGTGGCCGAGCCGACGCCCGCGGTGCGGGCGATCTGCTCCAAGGAGGCGTCGACGCCGTGCGCGGCGACCTCCTCCTCGGCCACGGCGAGAATCCGCGCGTAGTTACGACGGGCGTCCGCGCGCTGGACGGTCATGGCGTGATCTCCGAGCTTGCTAAGTGGCGGGGTCCTCCGTATCGTACCGAAAACTAAGTGGCGGGCCTCGCCACTTAGCTGTTGGCCATTATTCGAGGAACACCCATGACTACAGATTCCGCACCCGTCCTGGTCGTCGGCGCCACCGGTCTGCAGGGCGGGGCCACCGCCCGCGCCCTGCTGGCCTCGGGCGTTCCGGTCCGGGCGCTGGTCCGCGACCCGGCGACCGACCGGGCGAAGGCCGTCGAAGCGCTCGGCGCCGAACTGGTCACCGGCGACCTGGACGACCGTGACTCGCTGACGCGGGCCGCCGAGGGCGCCCGCGCCGTCTTCTCGGTCCAGATGCCCGACGTGAACGGACGCGCCTTCGAGGGCGAGGTCGACCAGGCCGTCAATCTGATCGAGGGCGCGCGGGCCGCGGGAGTGCCGCAGTTCGTGCACACCTCCGTCTCCGGCGCCGGCCTGCACACCGGCTGGGTCAGGGGCGACTGGGCCTGGATGGAGCCGTACTACGCCGCGAAGGCCGGGATCCAGGACCGGGTGCGTGCGGCGGGCTTCACGCACTGGACGCTCATCAAGCCGGGCTTCTTCATGGAGAACTTCCGCCCCTCCGTGGAAATTCTGTTTCCCCGTGGTGTCGAGGGCGGCCTGGTGACCCTCCTCAAGCCCACCACCCGGCTGTCCCTCGTCGCGGTCGACGACATCGGCAAGGCGGCCGCCGCGGCCATCGCCGATCCGGAGCGGTTCGACGGGGTCGAACTGGAGCTGGCGAGCGACTACTTGACGATGACGGACATCGCCGAGGTCCTCTCCCGCACTCTGGGCGCCGAGTTGACCGCGCCCGACCTGACAAAGGAGGAGGCGACCGCCGCGGGTATGCCCGACATGGGCTTCGGGCAGTCGCACATCAACGAGTACCCGCAGCCCGCCCGCCCCGAATTCGCGCAGGCTCTCGGTATCCCGCTCACGACCTTCGAGGAATGGGCGCGGACATACCTGCGGCCCACGGCCTGACCTCGCCCGGGGCCCGATACGGCCCGACGATCACACCCGTCGGGACGCCGATCCCGACGCCGATCCCGACGCCGATCCCGACGCCGATCGCGACGCGGATCCCGACGCCGGAACCGCCGCGGCCGCGATTATCGCCGCGGTGTCCCCGCCCGCGCGAACAGCGTGCTCGGCGGTCGAAGGAACACAGCGTCCGAGCACCGGGTCGAACTCCGACATGATGACCCCGGCGTGATCCGTGGCGAGTTCCCGCAAGGTCACCGGCCACCGCCTCGCGCGCAGGGCGACGTCGAAATCACGCGAGTGACCGCCGTCGAGTACGGAGTCGGCCGTGCCGTGCACCAGCGTGACCGGGACGGCATCGGCGCCAGCCGGGGTGAGGTCGTCCAGCGGGGTGGTGCCGGTGGAGCGGGCGGGCAGGTCGTAGCGGCCCGCGATACCGACGGCGGCCGCGAGTCGCACACCCTCGGCCAGAGCCGGTCGCAGTGCGAAGGCCACGGCGGCTCCGGCTCCGGCCGACCAGCCGGCGAGTACGACGCGCTCCCCGTCGCCGCCGAATTCGACGGCGTGGTCGCGGACGTACCGCAGCGATGCCATGAGGTGCGACCGGCCGCCGTCGGGCGCGTCCGAGCGCCAGTCGGGGACGAAGACCGGCACGCCGTGGGACGCGATCTCACGGGCCAGCGTCGCGAGAACATCCTTCTCGTCCGGGCCGATGCCGTGCCACAGCAGCACACTCGGGCCCACCGGCCCGGCCGCCGCGGGGCGGTAGGCATCCAGGCGCCGGGGCGGCTGCGCACCGTCCCCGGGCAGGTAGGTCAGATCGCGTATCCCGGTCTCGGTGTGGGACATGTGCCTTCCGATGATGAGGAGGAACTACCTTCGCACGCCGCGAAGTTGATGTGGGAAGCTGGCGGCACTCGTTCGAAGGTGGAAGATCCGGAGCGGTCGCCGCAAGCGGCGAGCAGCGAGCAGTGAGGAGCGCAGCAGCGTGGGACAGAACGCCTTCCGTGCCGAGCGGATCGACACCAGCAGGCCCCATCCTGCCCGGATCTACGACTACTTGCTGGACGGCAAGGACAACTACGAGGTCGACCAGCGGGCCGGCGACGAACTGGCCGCCGCGGCGCCCGAGGTGCGGATCGGCGTGCGGGCCAACCGTGCCTTCCTGCAGCGCGCCGTACGGTACGTGGTCGGCAGCGGCGTCCGGCAGATACTCGACGTGGGCACCGGGCTGCCCACCTCGCCGAACGTGCACGAGACCGCCCAGGAAGTGGCGCCGGACGTGCGCATCGCGTACGTCGACAACGACCCCATCGTGAACGCGCACGCCAACGCGCTGCTCAGCCGCTCCGGCGAGACCAGCATCGTGCTCGCCGACCTGCGCGACCCCCGGGCCGTCCTGGACCACCCCGACGTCCGCCGGGTCATCGACTTCGACGAGCCGGTCGCCCTGCTCCTCGTCGCCATACTCCACTTCGTCACCGACGCGGAGAAGCCCGAGCAGATCGTCGCGACTCTGCGCGACGCGCTCCCGGCCGGCAGTTTCCTGGTGCTCTCGCACGCCACGGGTGACTTCGCCGATCGCAGCGATGCCCAGGCCGTCTACGCCAAGGCCACGGCGACGCTGAACCTCCGTTCCCGCGCCAGGGTCGAGCGGTTCTTCGACGGCTTCGACCTGATCGAGCCCGGCCTGGCCCAGGTCCCCTTCTGGCGTCCGGACGCTCCGCCGCCGGCGGGTTCCGAGACGATCGGCTTCTTCGGCGGCGTGGCACGCAAGACCGGGTGAACGACCCTCCGTAGAAGGCGGGTCGAGCCGTGGGCTTGACCTTCACGTGGGCGGCAAGGTTTGCGCTCCCCCTGAACGGCCACGTCCAGGCCACGGCCGGGAGGGAGTGCCACGCGCATCGGGGAACTCGCCCACGCCACCGGCACCACCACCCGGGCGCCGCGTTACTACGAGGAGCAGGGCCTGCTCCGCCCCGTGCGCGCCGCCAACGGCTGTCGCGCGTACGGAGACGACGCGGTCCGCGTCGTCGAGAACATCCGGCCGCTTCTCGTGGCCGGACTCACCACCGAGGACCTGCTCCTCATCGACGGCTGCCTGCGCGACGAACTCGTCGGCGAACACGCCTGCGCCGACTCCACACCCAAGGCCGAGCTGTTCGAGCAGCGTCTCGCCTTGATCCAGCGCCGTATCAATGACCTCGCGGGAGTCCGGGACCAACTCCGCGACCGGCTGGCTGAGGTCACGTCGCCACGAGAGCGACATGCAACCTGTGGGTTGCACCTGGGGTGGGCCATGTGCAACTCTGGGGTTGCACGGTCGCATGTTGCGTCCAATGGCGGCGATGAAGGAGTTTCCCCATGAGCGAGAACCGAATCGAACGCGAGATCACCATCGAAGCCTCCCTGGAAAGGGTCTGGTCACTGGTGTCCGAACCGGGTTTCTGGGTGACCGACGAGGCGAATCTGACCGGAGCCGTGGCGAAGGAGGGCGAGGTGAGCGTGGCGCGGAGCGCCGAGTACGGGGACTTCCCGGTGCGGGTGGTGAAGGTCGAGCCGCCGACGTACCTCGCGTACCGCTGGGCCAGCGCGTTCCCCGGGCAGGAACTGCGCGAGAACAACAGCACGCTCGTGGAGTTCACGCTGACCCGCGAAGGTGACACGACACGGCTCCGCGTCGTCGAGAGCGGATTCGAGGTGCTGGCCGGGTCCGAGGAACTGCGCAGCCAGGCGGTGAAGGACAACACCGGCGGCTGGCCGCAGGTGCTCGACGCGTTCAAGAAGCGCGCCGAACAGCCGTCCGCGTGACGGACGAACCTCGCGGCCTGGACGCGGTGGTCGACAGCGTCTTCGTCGCCCTGGCGGACCCCACGCGACGCAAGCTGCTCGACCTGCTGGCCGCCGGGGGAGAGGTCACCGCGACGACCCTCGCCGACGGCCTGCCCGTGTCACGGCAGGCGGTGGTCAAGCATCTGGCCGTCCTGGACGCCGCCGGACTGGTCTCCGGCCGCCGGGTCGGCCGCGAGGTGCGCTACGCGGTGCGGCCGGCGGTGCTGGACGCGACGGCGCGCTGGATGGCCACGCTGGCCGCCGACTGGGACCGGCGGCTGGCGAACATCAAGCGCATCGCGGAGGCGGCGGAACGGGAATCCCCCGCAGATCCGCCGGACGGGGCCTGAGTCCTGTTCGCAAAGTCACGCCCGGCCCGCGACGCCTGGACGGCGCCTCTCGCCCGTGGGCCCCGGGGGGCCACGGGAGGTGGCCCCCCGCCTGGTCGGAATCGTGCGAGTGCGCCCAGTGCGAGGCCGATCCTCCGCCTTGCGATGCACCGCACCAACGAGACATCAGCGGCTCCCTACGGGCGGGCGGCGCTACCTTGCGAACACGCCCTAAGCCCTGTCCGGTGTCGCGTCGCGGCACGCGGCGAGGTCCGCGTACAGGCCCGATCGGGACACCCCCAGCCGTTCCGCGACGCGGGGCACCGCGTTGCGCATCTTGAACACGCCGCGCCGGTCGAGGGCTTGGACCAGGCCGAGCCGTTCGGTGCGGGTGAGCGCGTCGAACGGCTTGCCCCGGGCCAGTTGTTCGGTGCGTACGACGGCGTCGACGACCTCTTCGAAGTCGTTGGTGAAGGTGGTGGCCGGAAGCTCCACCGGCGCCGTGCCGGCGAGCGCGGACAGGACGTCGGCCGCGTCGCGCAGAGCTGTCACGTCGATGTTGACGCACAAGGCGCCGAGCACCTGGCCGTTCCCGTCGCGCAGCGGCATCGTCGACGACTTGAGGACACGGCCGTCCGGCCCGCGCGACAGGTAGTTCAGATCGTTCGTCGCGTCTTCGCCCTGGGCGAGCACGGAGAGCCCGATCTCGCTCAGTGCCCCGCCGACCCGGCGCCCGGTCACCTGCCCGGCGACCGCCACCACCGACTGATCACCCTGACGGTAGTCGTGCAGGACGACCTCGCACGACGGGCCGAAGGTGGCAGCCAGGCCGTCGACGACCGGCATCAGCGCGGCCAGGATCGCGTCGGCCGATGTATCGGACACCTGACACCTCTTCTCTTTCCGGGGGTGATCCCCGGGCCGCGGCGGCGATGCGGCATTCTGGACTCAAAGTCTAGGGCATGGACGTATAGTCCAGAGTCATGTCCGGTCGATCCGGCCCAGGAAGGGAAGCAGCAGATGCCTCAGTCGCCGACCTACGAGGACGTCCAGGGCGCCGCCGCGCGTATCGCGTCGTACGCCCATCGCACCCCGGTGCTGCGCTCACGTCTCATCGACGAGCGGCTCGGTGTCCAGGTGGTGTTCAAGTGCGAGAACTTCCAGCGCATGGGTGCCTTCAAGTTCCGCGGCGCGTTCAACGCGCTGTCGCGGTTCACTCCCGACCAGCGCCGTGCCGGGGTGGTCGCCTACTCCTCGGGCAACCACGCCCAGGCGGTCGCGCTGTCCGCCCGGCTGCTCGACATGCCGGCCACGATCGTGATGCCGCACGACGCGCCCGCCGCGAAGGTGGCCGCGACCAAGGGGTACGGCGGGCAGGTCGTCGCGTACGACCGCTACACCGAGGACCGGGAGGAGATCGGCCGCGCGCTGGCGGCCGAACGAGGTCTGACGCTGATCCCGCCGTACGACCACCCGCATGTGATCGCGGGCCAGGGCACCGCGGCGAAGGAACTGTTCGAAGAGGTCGGCGACCTGGAGGCCCTGTTCGTTCCCCTCGGCGGTGGCGGTCTGCTGTCCGGTTCGGCTCTGTCGGCCAAGGCCCTGTCGCCGAACTGCCGGGTGTACGGCGTCGAACCGGCGGTCGGCGACAAGGGCGCGCGGTCCGTCCGGCAGGGCTCCGTCGTCCATATCGACACCCCGAAGACCATCGCCGACGGTGCGCAGAACCAGCATCTGGGCGCCTACACGTTCGACATCATCCGCCGTGACGTCACCGACTTCCACGCCGTCGAGGACGCCGAACTCGTCGAAGCCATGCGGGCCTTCGCGACCTTCATGAAGATCGTGGTCGAGCCCACCGGATGCCTCGGCTTCGCCGCCGTCCGCGGCCTGGCCACCCGACTGCGCGGGCAACGGGTCGGCGTGATCATCAGCGGCGGCAACATCGACCTCGGCCGCTACGCGTCACTGCTGACCTCCTGACCTCCTGACCGGCGCGACCGTACGACCGCCGGAACCATCGTGAACAGGGGTCGTTGTCCAGTTGGGTAGGTCCTACGTACGCGACAGACCCGACAGACATGACGGACGCGACACGTTGAGGGGTCTCAGTGGCCGGTCTTGCGGACTCGATCGAATCGATGCGGCAACTCGCCACGGTCTGGCGCGCCATGGTGCTCGACCGTGACGCGGACGCGGATGTACGAGACCTTCCCGGCCTCGCCGTGCGTTGGGCGGACTGCCGGTTCCCCTTCTGGAACTGCGTCACGCTGACCGATGTCGGCGCGGACACCGCGCTTGTCGAACAACGGCTGCGACAGGCGGCGGACATCATGCGCTCGAAGCGGCGTCCGGGCTTTCTGTGGGTCTTCGACGATCTCCTCGACGACGGGGCACGCGCGGCGCTGGAGACGGTGGCGGGACAGGCGCTCCTCGAACACGCCTTCCCCGGCACGGGCATGGCCGGAGACCTGCTCCCCATTCCCGAACCGGACCACCCCGACCTGGAGTTCGTGCGCGTGCGCACCGACGAGCAGTTGCTGGCCTACGCGGACCTCAACTCGCGCGCGTACGGCTTCACCCCGGAGGACGGCCGCGACGGACTGGCCGGCTCCGCGCTGTGGAAGAACGAGGTGTACGCCTACCTGGGCATGCGGGACGGGACTCCGGTGACCTGCGCCGGGACGGTGGAGGCGGACGGCCGCCTCTTCGTCGTACTCGTCGCCACGGACCCGGAGTGGGAGCGCAGAGGCTACGGCGAGGCGGTGACACGCAAGGCGCTGTACGAGGGGGCCCGGGCCACCGGACTGACCCGGGCGACCCTGCACGCGACAGTCGCCGGGTCGCCCGTGTACCCGCGTATCGGCTTCGTGCCGAACTCACCGATGCGCTTCTACAGCTTGAAGGGCTGACCCGGGCCGATCCGGTCCGATCCGGGCTGCCCCCTGACCCGCCGGTCCTGGGGAGGGGGGCGGGGTCAGCGGGCCGCGTCCCGTACCGCGGCGCCGATCTCCGCGCGCAGCGCGGCGTACTCGGGCAGACCCCGCAGCTCGTCCGGGTCGTCGGCGCTCCCGTTACGGGGCAGGGCGATGGGGGCGTCCAGCGCCACGGTCCCCGGACGGGCGGTCAGAACGACCGCCCGGGTGCCGAGGAAGACAGCCTCGTCCACACTGTGCGTCACGAAGACCGACGTGGTCCCCGTCTCGGCGCTCACCGTGCGCAGGTCCTCCTGGAGGCGCTCGCGGGTGAGCGCGTCCAGCGCCGCGAACGGCTCGTCCAGCAGCAGCAGATCCTTGCCGCCGGCCAGGGCCCTGGCGATCGCCACCCGCTGCTGCTGGCCGCCCGATATCTGCCAGGTCCTGCGGCGCGCGGTGCCGGCCAGCCCCACCCGTTCCAGCAACTCCTCGACGCGTGCGGGGCGTTCGGCCCGGGGGACCCCGGCGTAGCGCAGGGCCAGGGAGATGTTGTCCCCGACCGTGTGCCAGGGGAACAGCCGTGGCTGCTGGAAGACGACTCCCGCCTGACGCCCCGGCTCCGGCGGCCGGCCGTGTACGGCGACCTCGCCCGACGAGGCCTGTTCGAAGCCGGCGATCAGCCGGAGCAGCGTGGTCTTCCCGCACCCGGACGGGCCGACGAGTACCAGGAACTCGCCGGCCGGGATGTCCAGGGACAGCGGGCCGAGCGCGGAGACGGCGTCGGCGCCGCGCCCGTACCGGTGATGGACATCGCGTACGGTCACGGCGGGCGGCGTGACGGCCGCCGTGGCGTCCTCCGGAGAGCCGGCCGCCCCGTCGTGCTGCCGGACCGCGCCGGCGGGGTGCTCATTCGGTGACGGCATCGCTGAGCCCTTCCACGTACACGGCCTTCTCCAGCTCCGACAGCTCCGGGGCGGCCGGAATCTGCTTCTGTCCGGCCAGGAACTCCGCCGCGCTCCGCAGGTTCTGGGCCAGCCCGCCGACCTGGCCCGGCCGGCCGAGCCACTTGGCGTCGGCCTGTTCGGCCGGCTTGAGGAAGATCCCCTGCTTGAGCTGGGCGGCGGCGTCCTCGGAGTTGATACCGAGCTGCTTGCCGACGGCCTCGGCGGCGGCCGACGGATCGTCATGGATCACATTCAGCGCCTGTGCCTGGGCCTTGCGCCAGGCGGTGATCACCTCGGGCTGCGCCTTGATGAAGCTGGTCGACGCCACCCCGAGGTCGAGCGTGGGCTTGTCGGCCGCGGCCAGTTCACGGCTGGTGATGAGGGTCTTCCCGCTCTTCCCGAGTTCGTCGAGCGTGGGGAGCCAGACGTAGGCCGCGTCGATGTCGCCGCGCGACCAGGCGGCGACGATGTCCTGCGGTTCGAGGTCGAGCAGCTTGACCTTCGAGGCGTCCACGCCCGCGCCGTCGAGTGCGGCGAGCAGGCTGTAGTGCGAGGTTGAGCTGAACGGTGTCGCGACCTTGCGGCCCGCTAGATCCTTGACGTCCTTGATGCCCGAACCGTCACGGGCGACGAGCGCCTCGTTGTCGCCCGCGACATCCAGCACCCAGGTGACCTGGTACGGAATGTTCAGCGGCTCGGACAGACCGCGTGCCACCGGGCTGGAACCGATCGCGGCCAGATCCACCGAGCCCGAGACGAAAGCGGTGTTGATGGTCGCGCCGGAGTCGAACTTGATCCACTTGATGGTGTGGTCGGGCAGCGCCTTCTCCAGCCAGCCGTTCTCCTTCACGATCAAGTCGCCGCTGGGGAACGCCTGGTAGGCGATCCGGATCGTCTTGCCGCCGCCCTCGGAATCACTGCCCCCGGCGTCGCCGGTACTGCAGGCGGTGACGGCGATCAGCGCTCCCAGGGCCGCGACGAGCGTGGTGGTGCGGCGCGGACCGCGTGTTGCGGGCATGGCGTAGTCCTTCATTCGGCGGGCGGTGAGTACAGAGGTGCAACGGGGAGGCGTACGGCGGGGGTGGCCGGTACGGCGGGGGAGGGCGCGCGGCGTCAGGACAGTCGGCGCCAGGGCGCGAGCCGGTTCTCCGCGCTCCGTAGCAGGCCGTCGATCAGCAGGCCCGAGACGCCGATCGCGAAGAGGCCGAGGATCACCACGTCGGACTGGTTGTAGCGCTGGGCGTCGCGGATCATCCCGCCGATGCCCGGCAGCCCGTTGACGGTCTCGGCGGCGACGACGGAGGAGTACGCGATCCCGAACGCCAGCCGTACGCCGACCAGGATCTCCGGCAGCGCCGACGGCAGGACGACGGAGGCGACCACCTGCGAGCGGCGTGCCCCGATGGCCCGCGCGGCCTCCACCAGCGAGGCGGGCGCGGAGGCGACGGCGGACGCGGTGGCCACGGCCACGGGCGGCATGGCGGCGATCGCCAGCAGCCACAGTTTGGGCGCCTCGTCGATGCCGAACCAGATGATCAGCAGGCTGAAGTAGGCGAGCGGCGGCAGGGTACGGAGAAAGGCGACCGCCGGTTCGAACACGACCCGCACCCACGGCAGCGTGCCCATCAGCACCCCGGCCACGAGCCCGGCCAGAACGCCGGCGCCCGCTCCGATCCCGATCCGGCGCAGGCTGATGCCCACATGCTCGATCAGGGTGTGGCCCTGGTAGCCGCGTACGCCGTCGTGGGTGCCGGACGTCGTGACGAGCGCGTCCCAGACCGCCGAGGGCGGTGGTACGAGCAACGGTGACCACAACCGCAGGGCGGTCACGAGCTGCCAGAGGGCCAGCAGGACGGCCAAGGCGATCAGCCGGAGCCCCACCCTGCGCAGCCGCGCGGTCCTCTCCGACGAGCGGCGCGGCGCGGGGGCGGTCTCGGTGGAGAGCGCCGGGCCCGACGGCTCTTTCGCCGTGGCGGTGGATGTGGTCATGGCGGACTCCGTCGAAAGGGCGCGGCCAGGCGGACGATCGCGTCCGGGAGGGGGGACAAGGAGACGGGCAGGCCCTCCCGCCGGGCGCGAACGGCGCCTGCGGGAAAGGGAGTTGCCACCGAGAAGATGCGGGATGTGCGAGGTGCGGGGTCGGCACGCCGTACACGGAGGGATTCAGCCCGTGCCGACGCGCGGACAGGGCCGCACGATTCGGGAAGCGCTCAGCGCCGCCGGGCCAGGCTCAACAGGAGCAGCTGGTCACACGGCAGAGATCGATGTGGAGACACTCCACGAGATACTGATCGCTGGTCACGGCAGGATTTCTAGCACAGCGCCATGGCCGGTACCAGAGGGTGTCCGCGACCTGGTACGGAACGGGGCGAGCGTGCAAGATAACTGAGACCCCGTCAGCCGGTCGGCGGTTAAGCTCGCTTCATGGCCGTAGAGAAACCCACGACGTCCCGACTTCCCGACGGCGCGGGCGACGCGTTCCGGGAGGACTGCCCGGGGCGTACCGTGCTCGACCATGTGACCAGCCGCTGGGGCGTGTTGATCCTCGCCTCGCTGCGCGAGAGGCCGCTGCGGTTCTACGAGGTGCGGGACCGGATCGGTGGGATCAGCGAGAAGATGCTCTCGCAGAACCTGCGGATCCTGGGCCGTGACGGGCTGGTCGCCCGTGAGGTGGAGCCCGCGCTGCCGCCCAAGGTCAGTTACTCCCTGACACCCCTGGGCCAGGAGCTGGCTCATCCGCTCCAGAGCCTGATCGACTGGATCTCGGCCCGCACGCCCGCGATCGTCGAGGCACAGCGCGCCCACGACACGGCTTCCTGACCGGACAGCCCTCCTAGGGCCTGTCGTTCTCCCACCCCGGTGAGCCTCCGAGGTTGTCCGACTCGGGCGTGCGGTCCGGGGGCTCGGGGTCGAGACCCAGCAGCCCGCACAGGACTGCGGGATCATGGCCGCCCAGCAGAGCCCCCGCGAGCCGCAGGGCGAGGTCCGGACGACCTACCGGGTGTGCCTGCGCCCCGGGGGCGCGTCTCGTCGCCGTCCGCCGTGTCCGGTCTCCTCGCATGGCCAACTCCCGTCCCGTCGTCCGCTCCTGGCGCGCACGGCAGGACACCGTGCACCGCCGAGCCTGGCCCCCGGTGCTGGAGCGCCGGTCGAATCCGCCTCCAGCGGCTCTCTTCCACCCACACTTGAGCCGCTTTCGAGTCCGCCTCCCGATGCTCTGTCCGACCGGCAGGTCCTCAGTGAGGCGGGAGCAGAGAATGAGCACGCAGAAACCCCCGACGGCGGCGGTGATCGGCACCGGCACGATCGCGCTGGGCTGGATCGCCCTGTTCGCCGCCCGCGGCCTTCGGGTGCGGGTCAGCAGCACCCGCCCCGACGCGGCGGAGTACGTCACCGAGGCGCTCCCGGGATACGCGGCCACCCTGCCCGACGGGGCGCTGGACCCCGCGACGCTGCTCGACAGGATCAGCTTCGTGGCCGACCTACGGGACGCGGTGGCCGATGCCGACCTGGTTCAGGAGAACGCGCCCGAGGATCTCGCGCTGAAACAGAAACTGTTCGCACGCGTGGCCGACGCCGCGCCGCCCGGAGCGCTCCTCCTGTCGTCCACCTCGACGCTCCTGCCCGACCAACTGGGTGCCGAACTGGCCGAGCCGGGCCGGGTCGTCGTCGGTCACCCCTTCAACCCGCCGCACATCGTGCCGCTCGTCGAAGTCGTCGGCGCCCGCGGGGCCGACCCGGCGCTCGTGGCCCGCGCCGTCGACTTCTACCGGGGCCTCGGCAAGCACCCCGTGGTACTGCGCCGCGCACTGCCCGGGTTCGTCGCCAACCGCCTTCAGACGGCTCTGCTGCGCGAAGCGATCCACCTCGTCCGCGAAGGCGTCGTCACCGTGGGCGAGTTGGACACGGTGGTCACCTCGTCCATCGGCCAGCGCTGGGCGGTCGTCGGCCCCTTCGAGGCGTTCCACCTGGGTGGTGGCCCCGGCGGGCTGCGCCACTGGTTCGCGCATCTGGGCGCGGGACTCGAACGGGGCTGGGAGTCGCTGGGGCGGCCCCCGGCCGACGAGGAGACCGTCGAGACGATCCTGGCGCAGGCCGACCTGAGCTTCGCCCGCCGCCCCTACCCGGAACTGGCCGCCCGCCGCGACCGACGCCAGAACGCGGTCATCGCCGCTCTGCGCACCGAGGACCCCGCCGCACCCGCTCCCGACTCCGCCCGTACGTCCCCGGCCGTGAGCCAGGCGTGAGCGAGCGACTCAGCACCCACGCACCCGCCCAGGACGCCTTCCTCGCCTCCTGGGAGCAGTGGCGCGCCGCCCGGCTCGACCAACTGCGCGAGCCGTACGGCATCCTGTCGCCCATCGGACTGCACTGGCTCGGCACCCAGCCCCAGAGCCATCCCGAGGTACCGGGGGTGTGGTGGGTGGCGGCCGGTGGAGTCCGGGTACGCGCCACCGCCGCCGAGGCTCTTCGGGTGGACGGTGTCCTGGTCGACGGCGAGGTGGCGGTACGCGACGAGGGCGTCGTGCCCCCGCCCGGCGGCGCCGTCCAGGTGGCCAGCGGTGAACTGCGCGTCGACGTGCTCGCCTTCCCCGACGCCGGGGGACAGGAGACACGCTGGGCGCTGCGGCCCCGTTCTCCCCGCTCCCCGGCACTGCGCCGCTTCCGTGACGTACCGGCCCTGCCGCCGCGTCCCGAGTGGGTCACGCGCGCCGTCTTCGCCTCCTACCCCCAGCCCCGGCGCCAGGTCCTGGCCACCGCCCTGGACACCGTACGCAGGGAGTTCCTCATCCCGGGCCGGCTGGTCTTCCGGCTGGCCGGCCGCGAACTGGCCCTGGAGCCCTACGGCGGCCGGGAGGACCTGCTCAACATCCCCTTCCGGGATCTGACGAGCGGCGCCACGACCTACGGGGCGGCCCGTGTCCTGTACGCACGCAGGCCCACGGGCCCGTTGCGCGACGGACAGGAGGTCGTCCTCGACTTCAACCGCGCCATCAACCCGCCCTGCGCCTTCACCCCGTACGCCTCCTGCGCCCTGCCGCCCACGGGCAACACCCTGCCGGTCGCGGTGGAGGCGGGCGAACTCACCCCTGTGCTCTGACTGTTGGCGGCTCCGGCACGGACACAGACACAGGCACGGACACAGACACAGACGAAGACGCCGCCGTCGACACCGGGCCACGGCCCGCACGGACGCCGCACCGTCCACGTTCGAGAAAGCGAAGACACCACCCATGCGCCCACGCCTGTCCAGGTCCCTGGTCTCCGTAATGCTCGCCTCCGCGATCACGCTCACCGGCTGTTCCACGGCGGCCGACGGCGATACCCGCTCGGGGCAGCCCCGCGCCGGCGGCACCCTACGACTCGGGCTCGACTACGACCCGGTCTGTCTGGACCCGCAGCAGTCCGCGCTCGGGCAGAGTCTCGACATCGGACGCCAGGTGGTGGACTCCCTCACCGACCAGGACCCGCGCACCGGCAAGACCGTGCCGTGGCTGGCGACCTCCTGGAAGAGCGACAAGCGCGCGACCCGCTTCACGTTCACACTCCGGCCCGAGGTCACCTTCAGCGACGGCGAACCGCTCGACGCGAAGGCCCTCAAGGCGAACTTCGACGCCGTGCACCGCCTGGCCGCGGCCTCGTCGCGCGGAGCGGTCTACCTCTCCGGGTACCGCGAGACGCGGATCGACGGCCCCCTTACCGCGACAGTCATCTTCAGCACGCCCAACGCCCAGTTCCTGCGCGGGACTTCGACCGTCTCCCTCGGGCTGCTCTCCCCGCGCTCCCTCGCCCGCACACCGCAGGAGCGGTGCACGGGAGAGATCCGGGGCACCGGTCCCTTCACGCTGGGCACGTACCGCGCCAACACCTCCGTCACGCTGAACCGCCGCCCCGGATACGACTGGGGCTCCCCCCTGTGGGCCCGGCCGGGCGGGGCGTACCTGAAGAGCGTCGAATACCGCGTCGTGCCGGAGAACACCACCCGCTCCGGGAGTCTGTCCTCCGGACAGCTCGACGTGGCCACCGCCGTCGCGCCCCAGGACACGGAGCGGTTCACGGGCGGCGGCTTCGCGCTGCTGCGACGCACCGGGCCCGGTGTCGGACTCGCCCTCTACGTCAACAGCGCCCGCCCGGCGCTCAGTGACGTACGGGTCCGGCGCGCACTGCAGAAGGGCATCGACCGCGAGGCGATCGCCGCGACCTTCCTCAGCTCGCCGAAGCTGGCCGCGAGCAGCGTCCTGTCCTCCACCACACCCGACTACACGGACCTCGGCACCCACCTGGGCCATGATCCGGCCGGTGCGAAACGCCTGCTCGACGCGGCCGGCTGGCGCCCCGGACCTGACGGCATCCGCGTCAAGGACGGCGAACAACTGCGCCTCGACGCCGTGTTCGTACGCCAACAGAGTCTGGAACTGGTCCAGCAGCAACTCAAGGAGATCGGTGTACGGCTGGAGTTGAGGCCGCTCACGATCTCCCGCTTCCCGCAGGTGCTCGGCTCCGGGAAGTACGACCTCAGCCTCCAGAGCGCGAACCGGGCCGACCCCGACGTGCTCACCACGGTCTTCGCCGATCAGAGCCCCGTCTCCGACCGCGCGCTCCGTGCCGATCTGAACCGGGCATCGGCCTCCGCCGACGACGCGGAGCGCGAGCGGATCTTCGGCCTGGCCCAGACACGGCTCGTCGACGACGCGCACGTACTGCCGCTCAACGAGGTGGAGGTGACCGTCGCCCGCAGCGACCGGGTGCACGGCCTGGGGCTCGACGCCTCCAACCGGCTGCTGCTGCAAGACACCTGGATCGGCTGATGCTCCGGTACATCGCGCGCCGGACCGGGCGTGTGCTGTTCGTGGTCTGGGCCTCCTACACCCTGACCTTCGTCGTCCTGTTCCTGCTGCCCGGGGACCCGGTGCAGACGATGCTCAGCGGAGCGACCGGCGGCGAGAGCGCGGTGGACCAGGAGCAGGCCGCCGCGCTGCGGCACCAACTGGGGCTCGACCGGCCGGTCGCGGTGCAGTACGTGTCGCTGCTCACCCACGCACTGCGCGGCGACCTCGGAGTGTCGATCCGCAGCGGCGCGCCCGTGACGACCACGCTGGCGGACGCCCTGCCGGACACCCTCGCCGTCGCCGGACTCGCCCTTCCGCTGAGCGTGCTCGTCGCGCTGGTCCTCGCCGTCGGCGGTGCCTGGCCGAGGTCGGCGGCGCTGCGCCGCGCGGCCACCGGACTGCCGTCCCTCGGCACCGCCGTGCCCAGCTTCTGGCTCGGGCTGCTGCTCATGCAGTGGGTGTCCTTCCGCTGGGGTCTGCTGCCCGCGACCGGTGGCGGGCGTTCCCCCGCCGCGATCCTGCTGCCCGCCCTCACCCTGGCCGTCCCGGTGGGCTGTGTGCTGGCCCAGATCCTCGGGCGGGGGCTGCGGTACGCGCTGGCCCAGCCGCACGCCGACGTCGCGCGGGCCCGGGGCGCGGGGCGGGCCCGGTTGCTGTTCGGGCACGCGCTACGCAACGCCTCGGTGCCCGCGGTGGCGATGCTCGGTGTCGTGTGCGGTCAACTCCTCGCAGGCGCCGTACTCGTGGAGACGGTGTTCGCGCGCGACGGGGTGGGCCGGGTCGCGGTGGACGCGGTCACCAATCAGGATCTGCCCGTGGTCCAGGGCGTTGTGGTGCTGGCCGCCGCCGTCACCGCGCTCGTGAACCTCGCTGTGGACCTGCTGATCCCCCT
Organism: Streptomyces sp. NPDC057307; assembly: GCF_042667665.1. Lineage (NCBI taxonomy): Bacteria > Bacillati > Actinomycetota > Actinomycetes > Kitasatosporales > Streptomycetaceae > Streptomyces > Streptomyces sp. NPDC057307. Next base: position 112,939 of record NZ_JBHUZM010000009.1, read on the forward strand.
GCTCGATCCCCGGACGGCGACGGAGGTCCACCATGCCGGGTGACGCACTGGACGCGCTCGACCCGCCCGGCGTTCTGGACGAGCGTGCCGAAGACCGCGGGCACGGCGAGAGGGACGTCGCCCCGGCGCGTCGCCGATCCCGTCCGCGCCGCCTCCTGCGCCGTCCCGGTCTGCTGCTCTGCGTCCTGGTGCTCGCGCTGGCTCTGGCCTGGGCGCTCGCACCCGGCCTGTTCACCGGAGTCGACCCGCTGCGCGCGGACCCCGCGAACCGTCTGCTGCCGCCCGGTGCCGGACATCCTTTCGGCACCGACCATCTGGGCCGCGACCTGTACGCACGGGTGGTGCACGGCACCGCGCTCTCGCTGTCCGCCGCACTCCTCGCGGTGGGGCTGAGCCTGCTGGTGGGCGGAGTGCTCGGGGCGGTCGCCGGCACGGCGGGGCGGGCGGTCGGCACGGTCCTGATGCGGCTGGTGGACGTCCTGCTCGCGGTGCCCGGCCTGCTGCTCTCCCTCGCCGTCGTCTCGGCTCTCGGCTTCGGCACCCTCCAAGTGGCCGTCGCCGTCGGCGCGGGCAGCGTCGGGGGGATCGCCCGGGTCACCCGGGCCGAGGTGCTGCGCGTCGCGGCGGGCGACTACGTCGACGCGGCCCGCCTGGCCGGCGTACCGGGCCCCCTGATCCTGCTGCGGCACGTCGTCCCGAACGCGGCGCCGCCGGTCCTGGTACTGGCCGTCCTGGAGTGCGGCACCGCCGTCCTCGGAGTCGCGGCCCTCGGCTTCCTCGGCTTCGGCACCCCGCCGCCGGCTCCGGAGTGGGGAGCCCTCATCTCCGGCGGCCGTGACTACCTGACGGCGGCGTGGTGGCTGACCACCCTCCCGGGGCTCGTGCTCGTGGCGCTGGTGACGTCCTTGCAACGAGTGGGCCGGGCACTGGAACGAGAGGAACGAGAACAGACGTCATGAATTCCTCGGAGCCGTACCTGTCGGAGCCGTACTCCTCGAAGTCGGCCCCCGCGCCGCCGGCCCTGGAAGTGAGCGGGCTGCGCGTGTCCTACGGGGACCGGACAGTGCTGGAGGATGTCGGGCTGAGCGTCGCGCCGGGCGAGGTGCTGGCCGTGCTCGGCGAGTCCGGCTCGGGCAAAAGCACCCTGGCCCAGGCCGTGTTGGGGCTGCTGCCCGTCGGTGGCCGGGTGACCGACGGGCGTATCGCCGTGGCGGGCACCGAGGTCACCGGGCGGTCGCCGCGCGCGCTGCGGGCGCTGCGCGGTGCGGTGGTCGCCCTCGTACCGCAGGACCCCACCGCCTCGTTCGATCCGCTGGTACGGGTCGGGGACCAGGTCGTGGAGAGTCTGCGCGCCCACGGACTGGCCGGACGCCGCGCGGCACGCGAGCGGGCGGTGGACCTGCTCGCCGAGGCGGGCATCGACGACCCGGTACGGGTGGCGCGTTCCTATCCGCACACCCTGTCCGGCGGACAGCGCCAACGGGCCCTGATCGCGGCCGCGTTCGCGGCGCGGCCCCGGCTGGTCGTGGCCGACGAGCCCACCAGCGCGCTCGACGCGACCGTACGGCGCCGGATCATGGACCGGTTCGCCGAGGTGGTGGCCGAGCGCGGGACCGCCCTGCTGCTGATCACCCACGACTTCGCGCTCGCCAGGGAGCGGGCCGACCGGGTGGCGGTGCTGTCGGGGGGCCGGGTGGTCGAGACCGGCCCGGCCGCACGGGTGCTGGACGCTCCCGTCCACCACCGCACCCGCGGCCTCGTCACGGCGGCCCGCCCGCTGCGGCAGGCGGTGCAGGCCCCGCCCGGGGGCGCCGCCGTCGTCCACGCCGAGGCCCTGGTGAAGGAGTACCGCTCGGGCCGGGGGCAGCCGCTGCGCGCGGTCGACGGGGTCGAATTCACCGTGCGGGAGGGCGAGTTCTTCGGGCTGGTCGGCGAGTCGGGCTCCGGCAAGTCGACCACGGCCCGGCTGGTGACCGGGCTGACCCGGCCGACCTCGGGCCGGCTGGAGCACGCGCCGTCGCCGGTCCGCCCCCAACTCGTCCAGCAGAGCCCGTACGCGGCGTTCGACCCCCGCTGGAGCGTGCGCCGTCTCATCGAGGAGCCGCTGCGCGCACGGGGCGACAGCGTCGCGCGGCGCCGCGAGCGGGTACGGGACCTCCTGGAGCTGATGGCGCTCGACGGCGACCTGCTGGGTCGGCGGCCGGCCGAACTCTCCGGTGGCCAGCGCCAACGCGTGGCGCTCGCCCGTGCGTTGGCCCCCGGACCCCGGCTGCTGGTGTGCGACGAGCCGGTGTCCGCGCTGGACCCCCTGGCGCAGCGCCGCATCGTCGAACTGCTGACCAGGCTCCGTGCCGAGCTGGGGCTGACCTGCCTGTTCATCTCCCACGAGCTGCACGTGGTGCGTCAGTTGTGCGACCGGGTGGCCGTCATGCGGGCGGGACGGCTGGTGGAGTCGGGACCGGGCGACGTCGTGCTGCGTACTCCTCGGCACCCGTACACCAGGGAACTCCTCGACGCGGAGGCCGTACGACCCACGAGTCGGTCCACTCCCCGACCCACGACACGCCGGGTCGAGTGATGTGCGTCACGCCGCGACGGCGGTCCGGTCGAGGGGCCTGCATGCCTACTTGGAGGGTTGCGGCTTACCTCAAGGTAGGGGCTTACTCGCAGAACGTCCCCCCTCTAGGCTCCCGAACGTGAACGAGATCACTGTGGAGATCTGGACCGACGTCGTCTGCCCGTGGTGCTTCATCGGGAAGCGGCGGTTCGAGAAGGCCCTGGAGCAGTTCGAGGAGCGGGACGCGGTGCGGGTGCGCTGGCGCAGCTTCGAACTGGACCCGGCCGCCCTGCGCGACACCGAGGAGACCATCCCCCAACGCATGCTCCGGCGCCAGGGCATCCCGCCCGAGCGGGCCGCCGAGCTGCTCGCCGGGGTCAGCGACCAGGCCGCGGCGGAGGGCCTGGAGTACCACCTGGACCAGGCTCGTCCCGTCAACACCTTCGACGCCCACCGGCTGGTGCACCACGCGGACACCCTGGGTCTGGCCGAACGCTTTCAGGAGCGGCTCATGCGCGCCTACACCGCCGAGGGCGCGTCGGTCGCCGACCACCCCACTCTGATCGCGCTCGCCGAGGAGTCGGGGCTCGACACGGGCCCGGTACGTGAGGTGCTCGCCGGCGACACGTACGCCGACGCCGTCAGGGCGGACGAGGACCGTGCGGCCCGACTGGGAGTCTCCGGAGTGCCCGCCTTCGTCATCGCCGAGAAGTGGTCCGTCTCCGGCGCCCAGCCCGTCGACGTGCTCGGCGGACTGCTGCGCCGCGCCCTCGTCGAGACCGCCTGACCCGGCGGGCGGCGCCCCGACCCCCCTCCCGATCTTCCTGAGGGTCGGAGCGCCGCCCGGTCGTACCGCCGCGACCACCGTCGGCACGACCACGACCACGACCACGACACGCGCCCCGCACCGCCGTCGGCTGTCCCGTCCCTCACCACGCCCCGAGAAGAGAGTCCCCCTCATGAGTACGCCCACGGCGCGCTCCGATGCCGCGAACCCGACCGGGGTCCGCCCCGCCGCCGAGCCCCGGCTCGGACTGGTTCTGACCGTCTGCTGTCTCGCCCAGTTCCTCGTCACGCTCAGCGTGGCGATCGTCAACGTCGCACTGCCCAGCATCCAGAGCAGCCTGGGCTTCAGCGCCAGCAGCCTCCAGTGGGTGGTCAACGCCTACACGGTGACCTTCGCGGGCTTCCTGCTGCTCGGCGGGCGGATCGCCGACCTCTTCGGCCGGCGTCGGATCTTTCTGGCGGGCGTCGCCCTCTTCACGCTTGCCAGCCTGGCCGGCGGACTGAGCCAGAACGCCGGCACGCTGGTCGTGGCCCGTGCCGTTCAAGGGCTGGCGGCCGCGGTGATCGCGCCGACCACGCTGGCGGTGCTCGGCACGACCTTCAAGGACCCGCACCAGCGGCACAAGGCGTTCGGCGCCTGGGGCGCCGTGTCCGGCGCGGGCGGCGCGTTCGGTGCCCTGGCGGGCGGGGTGCTCACCGACAGCCTGTCCTGGCGCTGGATCCTGTTCGTGAACATCCCGATCGGCCTGCTGCTCATCTTCGGTGTCCTGCGGGCCATCACGGAGCTGCGTCACGACGGGCAGGGCCGCCGGCTCGACGTCACAGGCGCGGTCACCGTCACCGTCGGCCTGCTCGCCCTGGTGCTCGGCATCGTGCAGAGCGGACCGCACGGCTGGGACTCGGCGCAGACCCTGGTGCCGTTGTTGACCGGTCTCGCGCTGGTGGTCGTCTTCCTGCTGGTCGAGGGGAAGTTCGCGGCCCAGCCCCTGATGCCGCTCGGGATCTTCCGTTCCCGGTCCGTCACCGCCGCCAACGTGGTCGCGATGACGAGCGGGGCCGCGCTGTTCAGCATGTTCTACTTCCTGACGCTCTTCCTCAGCCAAGTACGGGACTACAGCCCGCTGCGCACCGGCTTCGCCTACCTCCCGCTGGCTTTCTCCATCATGGTTGCCGCACAGTTCTCGGCCGCCCTCGTCCGCCGGCTCGGTCCCCGTGCGACGCTGCTGGCGGGTATGGCGCTCACCGCCGGCGGGCTGCTGTGGCTGTCCCGGATCACCGAGGACTCCACCTTCGTCGGCGGACTGCTGGGACCCACGATCATCCTCGGCGCGGGCCAGGGCATCTCGATGTCCGCCTCGGCCATCGCGGGGGTCGCCGGTGTCGCGCCCGAACAGGCCGGTCTCGCTTCGGGGTTGCTCAACGCGACCCGGCAACTGGGCGGCGCGCTGGGCCTCGCCGTCCTCGCGGCGGTCGCCACCTCCCGTATCGACACGGTCCTCGACGAGGGCGGCCGGCCCGCGGCGGCACTCGCCCGTCATGCCTATGCCTCGGGTTACGCGCTGGCCTTCGGGGTGGCGGCGGGCCTGGCCGTCGTCGGTCTGCTGGCCGCGTTCGCCGCGCCCGGCAGGCCGCCGGCGCCGAAGATCCAGGCGGCGAAGTGAATTCCTGAGTTCCCCGGTGCGGCCCGTCGGAAACACGGCGGGCCGCATTTCATGTGATTGACAGAAACGGCGTGACGTCCTTGTGACCTGCGCCACTTTTCGCCTGGCGTTAATATTCGGCTGCCTATCCTGGCTGCGCTTCGGAGGGAGGCGGGTGTGAATAAGCTTTTGGGCTCGTTTCCGCCCATGCGTTTTCGTCCAGGGGAGGAATCAATGGAGATCCAGTTTATGGGTCAACTGTCGCTGCGCTGGAACGGCAGCGAGAAAATACCCTCGGCAGGCAAGCCGCGTACAGTGCTCGCGCTGCTGCTGCTCAACGAGAAGAGGCCGGTCACCACCGGTTCGCTGATTACCGAGCTGTGGGGGGAGAATCCGCCGCGCAGTGCGCTGACCACGCTCCAGACCTACATTCTCCAGCTCCGGAAATGCCTCGCGGCCATGAGCGGTCAAGGTCTTGCCCGAATTTCCAGTAACACGCTCGTCACCTGGCCGTGCGGTTATCTGCTCCGTGTTTCCGAGGACGCGACATCCGATCTGGCCGAATTCCGTCGGCTGACAGGGGCGGGCAGGTCCGCGGAACGGGAGGGCGACATCGTGACAGCCGTGAGCCATTTCCGTGAGGCACTCGGGCTGTGGCGCGGACCGTTGTTCGCCGACATCGAGCACGGACCGGTGCTGCGCGCGGAGGCCGTACGGCTGGAGGAGTGCAGACTCTCGCTGATCGAGCGCTGCGTCGAGGGCGACCTCATCCTCGGCCGGCACCGTGAGGCGGTCAGTGAGCTGTCCGCGCTGATCGCCCAGTACCCCTACCACGAGGAACTCACCGCCCAGTTGATGATCGCCCTGGTGCGCAGCGGGCGACGGCAGGACGCGCTCGCCGTGTTCCGGAATCTGCGCGAGCGGATGGTCGAGGACCTGGGGCTCGAACCCGGCGGACGGCTGCACCGCCTCCAGTACGACATCCTCAGCGGAGACGTGGAGGAGAGCGGCCGGCGCTCCGGCAGCGCCCACGCGACCCAGCTCAGGGGGGCGCAGGGCGCCGACTTCGCGGCCCTGACCTGATCCACCCGTCCGGTTCGTCCGCCGACGAAGTCGGGGGGACCGGAACCGGGGCGGACTCTGCTTGTCCCTGCCTGGCTTGTCCCGGCTCGGCTCGGCTTGTACTGGCCTGGCCCAGCCCGGCCCGCCCGTCCTGACCTGTCCGGCTCAGGCGAGGCCGTGGAAGGCCCGGCCGTAATACACCATGGGCGAGCCCTCTTCGAGCCGTACCCCGCGTACCTCGGCGACCAGGATCGTGTGGTCACCCGCCGGATGACGGTCCCGTACCGCACACTCCAGCTCCACCAGCGCCCCGGCCGCGACCGGAAGACCGCCCGGCGACAGCCCGAAGCCGCCCGCAGCGAACTTGTCGGCACCCCTGGTCGCGAACAGCCCGGCCAGCGGGCGCTGTTCGGCCCGCAGCACACTCACCGCGAACTCCGTACACCCCAGGAACGCCTCGTGCGATTCGGCCGCCATGGACAGGCAGACCAGCACGAGGGGCGGGTCCTGGGAGACCGAGCAGAACGAACTCGCCGTGAATCCCCGCGGAGTGCCGTCCTCCTCCCGGGTGGTGACGATCACGACCCCCGCCGCGAACCGGGCCATGGCCGCACGGAACTCCGCCGGCGCGACCCGGCCCACGGTCCCCGCTCCCGTCGACTCCGTCATGGCAACTCCACCACCTGTCCGGCGTAGTTCAGCCCGGCGCCGAACCCCAGCAGCAGCGCGGTGTCGCCGGTACCCACCGCCCCCGACTCCAGCAAGGCCTCCAGCGCCAACGGCACCGAGGCGGCGGAGGTGTTGCCCGCGCGCACCACATCGCGCGCCACCACGGTGCGGTCCGTCAGGCCCAGCCTCTCGGCCATCAACCCGATCATTCTCAGATTGGCCTGATGCGGGACGAACGCGTCCAGTTGGCCCGCCGTGACCCCCGCCTCCCGCAGCACCCGGTCCGCCGCCGGCGCCACCTCGTCCATGGCCCACCGGAACACCCGTCGCCCGTCCATCCGCATCCACGGCCGGCCCGATTCCGGGTCCGCCGCGAACCGTGCCCAACTCCCGCTCATCCGCAGGGCGTCCGCGTACCGCCCGTCGGCGCCCCGCACCACCGGCGAGATACCGGGCCGCGCGGCAGGGCCGACGACGACCGCGCCCGCCCCGTCCGCGAACAGCACCGAGACCGAGCGGTCCCGCGGATCCACGATGTCCGTCATGCGCTCGGCGCCCACCACGAGCACATGCCGGGCACTGCCCGCCCGTACGGCGTCCGAGCCGATCGCCAGGGCGTGGCAGAACCCCGCGCAGGCCCCCGAGATGTCCACCGCCGCGGCGCCGGACGCGCCGAGTCCCGCCGCGAGCAGCACGGCGAGCGGAGGAGTCTGCACGAGCTGCGACATGCTCGCGACCAGGACGAGGTCCACATCCGAGGGAGCGGTCCCGGCCTGGGCCAGGGCCTTCTCCGCCGCGGCGCGCGCCATCATCGGCAGCGTCTCGTCCGCGGCGGCGAACCCCCGCTCCCGAATGCCGCTGCGGGACTCGATCCATTCCGGCGTGGAGTCGATCGCGGCGCACAACTCCTCGTTGCCCACGACGCGGCGCGGCCGGTAGCCGCCCACTCCCAGAATTCCGCTGTGCTCGGCGCGTGCCGCCGCCCTGATGCTCCCGGTCACACCTGCTCCCTCCGGTTCACCGGGCCCCCGGCGGGGCCCCGGCCCAGCGTCGGCGCCGCGTCTTGAGCCCGGATCGAGCCGGGATCGAGCCACCCCGCGCAGGGTGGACGGCGTCGGGAGAGCCGTGAGCCCGATCCTCGAACCCACCAGAACAGGACGGACCATGAGCGCCTTCACCCTCACCGAGTTCAAGAAGATCGTCGAGCTGAGTTACGAGAAAGAGGCGGCCGGCGCCCTCGACGCCACGGCCCTGGACACCACGTTCACCGACCTCGGCTACGACTCGCTGACGGTCTACGAGTTCGTCACCCGCATCCAGGACGACTACGACGTGACCGTGCCCGACGACGACCTGGACGCGCTCGACACCCCTGGCGCGCTCATCGCCTACGTGGACGACCGGATCGGGCGGACCCGCAACTGACGGCCTGACGGCCTGACAGGCTGTGTGCCTCGGCCTCAAGCGCCGGACGGGACGTCGGCCCGTCCGGCGGCCAAGGTCTCCATCGCCGACTCGAAGACGCGCAGGTCCTCGTCCGTGCCGGCCGTACGGGACGGCAGCAGCCCGACGACATCCACCCGCCCCGCCCGGACCGAGGGGTGGCGCCTGGCCGGTGTGCTCAGGCTCCGGTCGGGCGACGCGTCCAAAAGCACCAGCTTCCGTGCCGGGCTCTCCTCGGCGGCGAGCAACGCGCGCAGGGCCGGCCAGTACAGGACGGGCAGCGCTATCTGGTCGCACCAGAAGGCGGGCCGTACGGCCTCCGCAGGGGTCACGAGGCGGGCCGTACGCGTCGAGTACAACGGCAGCCGGGGCGCGCTCCAGCCCGCTGCCGCCTTTCCCACCGTTCCCGCCGGTTCCAGGGCCGCGCGCAGGGCGCGCGCGGCCCGCGACAGGGACGGACCGTGGAATCCGAGGTCCGAGCGCAGCGCCCGAACCGTCAGCCCGGCCGCCCCCGCCCGCGCCCCGGCGCGCGCCAGCGGCTCCCGCGCGCCGCAAAGGACCGTCTGCCGGGGCCCGTTGACCGCACCGACCGACACCCCGGCGCCGAGGAAGGGACCGACGTCGGCGACGGAGGCCGCCACCGCGAGCATGCCGCCGGGCGGGGCCGTCCGCAGCGCCCGCGCCCGCGCCGACATGAACAGCGCGGCGGTCCGCGCGGGCAGCACCCCCGCGAGGCAGGCCGCGGCCAGTTCGCCGACACTGTGGCCGAGCAGGACGGCCGGCGCCCCGGGCACCCGCGCGGCGACGGCCCGGCCCAGCGCGTGACCCACCGCGAACAGCAACGGCTGCGCCGTGCCTGCCCCGTCGAGAGCCGTATGGGGACCGGGGCGCAGCCACACCTCCCGTAACCGCTCGCCCTCCCCGCCGAGGAGCCCCAGGAACTCGTCGACGGCCCGGGTGAAGACCGGTTCCCGGCCGTGGAGTCCCGCCGCCATCCGCTCCCGCTGGGCACCCTGCCCCGGAAGCAACAGAACCGTACGAGGCACCGCGGCGGGGTCCGCGCCCGCGTCCCCGCCCTGGCGCGCGTCCTGGCCCGCGCCGAACTCAACCGTGTTCCGCAACGAAGTCTCCGCCCGCCGGGGCCCCGGGTCCCGGTCCGGCGGGCCACTGTTCCCGCGAGGTTCGCGCCGGCCGCTCGACGGCCGGTCGATTTCCGCTCCAGCCGCACACCGCCGCCACGGCGAGCCAGGGCGCCACCGATCCTCAAGTCCCTTTCGAGGGGCGGCTCCCAGGATCGTGGGCAGGACCGCGTACGGCACTCCGTCGTCCGGCAGCCCGAGGGGGTTTGTGCAGTGAACCGACATGTCGCCATCACCGGCATCGGTGTGGTGGCCCCGGGAGGGGTCGGCAGAAAGGCGTTCTGGGAACTCCTGACCTCAGGCCGTACCGCCACCCGCGCCATCTCCTTCTTCGACGCCTCGCCCTTCCGCTCACGCATCGCGGCGGAGGTGGACTTCGACCCCGTCGCCCACGGGCTGAGCCCGCGTGAGATCCGCAGAATGGACCGGGCCGCCCAGTTCGCCGTCGTCGCCGCCCGGGAGAGCCTCGCCGACAGCGGCCTCGCCTCGACCGAACTCGACCCGCACCGCATCGGTGTCAGCATCGGCAGCGCCGTGGGCGGCACCACGTCGCTGGAGCGCGAGTACCTCGCCCTGAGCGACAGCGGACGCCAGTGGGAACTCGACCTCTCCTATCTCTCGCCGCACCTCTACGACGCCTTCGTGCCCAGTTCGCTGGCGCGCGAGGTGGCTGCCGAGGTGGGCGCCGAGGGACCGGCCGCCGTCATCTCGACCGGCTGCACCTCCGGCATCGACTCGCTCGGTCACGCGCGCGACCTCATCGCCGAGGGCAGCGCCGACGTGATGATCGCGGGCGGCGCCGACACTCCGATCTCGCCCATCGCCGTCGCCTGCTTCGACGCGATCAAGGCCACGTCGCCCAGCAACGACGACCCCGCGCACGCCTCACGGCCCTTCGACCGCAACCGCGACGGCTTCGTACTGGCCGAGGGAGCCGCCGTACTGGTCCTGGAGGAGTTGGGGCACGCCCGCGCCCGCGGCGCCCACGTCTACGGCCTGCTGTCCGGCTACGCCACGCGCTGCAACGCTTACCACATGACGGGTCTGAAGCCCGACGGCCGCGAGATGGCCGAGGCGATCCGGCACGCTCTCGACGAGAGCCGCACCGACCCCGGCACCGTCGACTACGTCAACGCCCACGGCTCGGGCACCAAACAGAACGACCGTCACGAGACGGCCGCGTTCAAGAGCACGCTGGGTGAGCACGCGTACCGGGTTCCCGTCAGCTCCATCAAGTCGATGATCGGGCACTCGCTGGGCGCGATCGGCTCTCTCGAAATCGCGGCCTGCGCACTGGCCATGGAGTTCGGAGCCGTACCGCCGACGGCGAACCTGGACGAGCCCGACCCCGAATGCGACCTGGACTACGTGCCGCACGAGGCCAGGGAAACCGCCGTCGACACGGTGCTGAGCGTCGGCAGCGGATTCGGCGGGTTCCAGAGCGCGATGGTCCTCACCCGCGACACGGACGTGCGGGCAGCGGTTCCCACAGGAGGCGGCCGATGACCGGCACCACGACGACACGCACCGCACCCGGCGGTACGGCGCCCCGCACGCGTACCCGGGCCGTCTTCACCGGGATCGGCGTCGCCGCGCCCGGGGGCCTCGGTAGGGAGGAATGGTGGGCAGCCACCCTGCGGGGCGAGAGCGCCATCGGGCCGGTGACGGAGTACGACGCATCGGGGCACGCCGGAGCGCTGGTCGGACGCGTCCCCGGCTTCGAGGCGGAGAAGCTGCTCCCGGGCCGACTGCTGCCGCAGACCGACCGGGTCACCCGGTTGGCCCTCGTCGCCGCGCAGGAGGCCCTGGACGACGCGGGGGCCGACCCCGCCACCTTCCCCGAGTACGGCATGAGCGTCGTCACCTCGAACGCGACCGGCGGCTTCGAGTTCACCCACCGCGAGATCCGCAAACTGTGGACCGAGGGACCGAAGCGCGTCAGCGTGTACGAGTCGTTCGCCTGGTTCTACGCCGTCAACACCGGCCAGATCTCCATCCGGCACGGTATGCGCGGCGCGGGCGGCGTCCTCGTCAGCGACCAGGCCGGCGGCCTCGACGCCCTCGGCCAGGCCCGCCGTACGCTGCGCAAGGGGGGCGCGCTCGCCGTCACCGGCGCGCTGGAGTCGGCCCTCGACCCCTGGGGGCTCGCGGCGCACCTCTCCTCCGGTGACTACAGCCGCTCCGGCGATCCCCGCACGGCCTTCCTGCCGTTCGACAGCCGGGCCTCGGGAGCCGTCCCCGGCGAGGGCGGCGCGCTGTTCGCCCTGGAGGACGGCGCACATGCCGAGGAGCGCGGCGCCAGTCAGGTCTACGGCGAACTCGCGGGCTACGCCGCCACGTTCGACCCGCCGCCCGGGTCCCCGCGCCCTCCCGGTCTGGAACGGGCCGCCCGGCTGGCCCTGGCCGACGCGGGCGCCGCCCCCGAGGACATCGACGTGGTCTTCCCCGACGCCGCCGGGGTGTCCGCCCGCGACGACGCCGAGGCGACCGCCCTGCGGAACCTGTTCGGGCCCTACGGCGTGCCCGTCAGCGTTCCGAAGACGCTCACCGGCCGGCTCTCCTCCGGCAGTCCCGCGCTCGACGTGGCCTCAGCGCTCCTCGCCGTACGGGACGGCCTCGTCCCCCCGGCGGTCCACCTGGACCGCCCCGTGCCCGGACACCGTCTCGACCTGGTCAGGGACACGCCCAGGGAGCTGCGGGTGCGTACCGTCCTGGTGCTCGCCCGGGGGCACGGCGGTTTCAACGCCGCCGTCGTCCTGCGCGCTCCGCGGGGCTGAACGGCTCACCCGTACCCGTACACCCGCGTGCCCGTACATCAGAACGCCCGCACGCCCGCACGCCCGCACCGCGTCACCCTCTCCCGTACCTGTCACCACGACCCCAAGGACACACGATGAGCACGATCACCACGGACGACCTCAAGCAGATCCTCGCCGAGTGCGTGGGGGAGGACGAGGACGTCGACCTCGACGGCTCGCTGGACACGTCGTTCACCGACCTCGGCTACGACTCGCTCGCCCTCCTGGAGACGGCGGCGGCCCTCACGCAGCGCTTCGGTGTCGAGCTGTCCGACGACACCGTCAGCCGGCTGGAGACACCCCGGCACCTGCTCGACGAGGTGAACGGCGTGGAGCGGGCCCCGGTGTAGGGGCCCGCCCTCACCGGGCGCACGGCGAAGGGCCGGACGGAGACCACGGGGTCTCCGTC